>DUWA01000038.1 GCA_012840755.1 Mycoplasmatota bacterium
AATACAGCAAAAAAAGTATTAGGGTTTAAAAGTCCAAATGAAATTATAAAGGAATATATGTTTACAGCTTAATTATAAAATAACTTTATTTTTATAAAAAGTGTGACATATGATTGATTTCTCTAGAATTGACATATTTAGTCAATTATGCTATTATCGACTAAAATAGTAGAGTGAGGTTTGTAGTATGAGGTTAAAAAAAGGATTCACATTAATAGAACTTTTGGCAGTAATAGTGATATTAGCTATAATAGCTTTAATAGCAATGCCGGCAATATTAAAATTAATAGAAGAAGCAAGGAAATCAGCATTTAAAAATACTGCTTATGGGATTGTTAGAGCAGCTGAAATTGAATGCTCTAAAAGTAAACTTTATAATGGTGTTTCAGAAAGAAAGGTTATTTTTAAAGATTATGAAATGGGAACAGAAAAAATAAATTTTTCTGGTAAAGGACCAAAAAGTGGAAAGGTTTATATCGCTGATAATTGTCAAGTTTCAATAGCAATTCATAATGGTAAATGGTGTGCTAAAAAGGATGCAGAAAAGAAAGAAGTTATTGTTAGTGAAATTGCTGAATCTATATGCGATATTGAGACAGAATTAGGTCTGAATCAAGATATGTTAAAATGCTTAATTAATAATGAATGTGATGGAATAATATTGCCTGATGATTATATAGGGACTGAAGGTCAATGGTTACCAATTTCTTCTAGACAAGATTTAGAAAATATAACTAGTGACGGTCCAGCTAACAATATGATTTTTGGAGCAGGAACAGCATATGAAAAAATTTGGAATGATAGTGGTTATGCCGGGCTTAATGGGCGATTTGAGCAAAAATATATTGTTGTAAAAGATTTTAATATTGGTGCAGATGATTTTGTATCTATAGGTCAAAAAAATCGACCATTTTGTGGTATTTTTGATGGTAATTATAATGCGATAGATGGTTTAACTTCAACCGTTGGTGGTTTATTTGGTGATATTTTTCCAACTGATGGAGCATTTTCAGAGTGTATTGTTCGTAATGTTAATCTTACTAATGTTGATATTAATACTACTGGAGATGCTGGTGGAATAAGTAAACTAATAAAGTCGACTATTGTGAAAAATGTATCAGTTGAAGGGAAAATAACAGCTGAAAATAATGTTGGTGGTTTAATTGGTCAAGCTTATACCGCTGTTATAAACAGTTCTAATTTTGAAGGGTCTATAGAAGGTTATGAGAATGTGGGAGGTTTAATAGGATTTTATGCGAGGTGTAATCGGAGTGTGTGTGGAGGTTTAATAGAAGAGTTAGAAAATTCATATGCTAAAGTTGATGTAAAGGGAAATCAAAATGTTGGTGGCTTAATTGGTCAGGCACATATTGATGAAATCAGGAACGTTTATACTGAAGGATCAGTAGTAGGTGGAATAGATGTTGGTGGTTTAATAGGTTATTCAAATGGCTATTCAATGGAGAATGTATATACGAAAACTCATGTAGAGGGAGATGAAAATGTAGGAGGATTAGTCGGTGAACTATATATCGATGTTATTAAAAATGCTTACACTGAAGGAAATGTAGTAGGTGAAAATAATGTTGGTGGTTTAATAGGTTATGCAGTTACTCAAACAATGGAGAATTTACATACTACAGGAAGTGTAAATGGAGTTAATTATGTTGGAGGATTATTTGGACAAGTTTACTTTGAAACTATAAGGAACTCATATTCAACAGGCAATATAACTAGTGGTGTTTCTGGAAAATATACTGGAGGATTTGCTGGATTTATGGTTGGTGAATCCATTAATGACTGTTATACTAAAGGTGCAGTAGCCGGTGAAGATTCTGTAGGTGGATTTGCTAATGGGTCTGTTAATGCAACAAGAATATACAGTACAGGAAATGTTACTGGGCGAGATAATGTAGGGTCTCTACTTGGTAAAGTTCATTATAGAAGTGAAATCGACAATTCATATGCTACTGGTAACGTAAGTGGAAGAAATAATGTTGGAGGATTCATTGGATTAGGTGGAGAAGCTAATATTACAAATTCTTATGTTATTAATGATGTTATAGGGACAGGCAGTTATGTTGGAGGGTTTATAGGTAAACTAGACAGCGATCAATTACATTATGTTTATGCAGTAAATAATACATTAAGTGGTATAAGCAATGTTGGAGGATTGATTGGTGGACTTGCCAATAACATACCAGAAGCTGATGTGGATGCTTCTACATATTCATATTGGGATACAACAGTCTCAAATGTATCAACAAATACTGCCGTATCTAGTAGTACTGAAATAGCAGGTAGAATTACTAATCAAATGAAGCAACAATCTAATTATACTAATTGGGACTTTACTAACACTTGGATTATCAGTGACGGACACTATCCTAAACTAAGATGGCAAAATTAAATTTATTTAGAAGATTAATTGGGCTCTTTGTCAAATAGTGTTAGTAGACCAAAAACTAATGATAAATGAGTTTGAATTTTAGAGTTCAAAATGAAAATTTTGAACTCTTTATTATGCAATTTTATATATACCAGAAATAAGTAATATCCTAGTTTTAAAATGATAGAAACTTCTAAAACCGAAAGAAATTCTTTTAATTGTTTTAATAAGATTGTTAATACCTTCAATAACACCATTACTATAAGAATATTTTAAAGAATTAATAATGAAATTTTTAAATTTATTATAGGTTTTTAAAGTTGTTTTCATATATTCAGATATGTTTTTATGAGTTGAAGAAATAATGTTTATAAATAATTTTTCATCTTTATTCTTAATACTTTTAATTATTCCTTGATATACTTCATAAGTGCCTTTTAAAGTTTGATTAGTATTAATCAAATATTTAACTATATCATAATCAGTAATATATTTTTTGAAGTGTATTGAATACTTTTTTGTTTTAGAATCTAGTTGTTCTTCATCTTTTTGAATTAATTTCCAATAATACTTAAGAAGTTTATAATGTTTTTTATCTTGCTTCATAATTTGAATTCTGGTTAATTTTAGAGAATTGTTAGCTTGTGCAACCACATGAAATCTATCAGTAATAATTTGTGCGTTAGGAAATATAGATTTAAATAAATCATAATAAGGGGCAAACATATCAACAATTATGAATTTGACTGCAAGTCTTTGTTTTCTAGGAAACTTAAAGAAATAATTTTTCAAATAATTAGATTTCCTTGATTCTAAAATATCGAAGGTTTTATGAGTGTTAGTATCAGTAATTATAAAAGCCATTTTACCTTTAGTATCTTTGGTAGCTTTAAATTCATCAAAATTCATAATAGTGGGTAGTTTACCAATAAGAACTTTTTTATTAGATAAATCATGCATAATACGATTAACTTTATTGTGAGAAACATTATGTCTTTTAGCAATATCTTTTTCACTTATCTTATTCATTAAATCAAGTTTAATAGAAAGTTGTGTATTATTAGAAATATTCTTAAAAGAATCAACTAAAGAACAAGTTGAGTTAAAAGTAGATCCACAATGTTTACATTTAAATCTCTGTTTATCAAGATATAAAATAGTATTATAGTTAGATACTTTAGGCAAAATAATCTTACAATTTTTATCCCAACCCCAATTAATAATAGAATTATTTTCATTAATAGAACCACAACTATTACAAAAAGTAGGTGTATAAGTTAAGTAAGCTCTAAATATTTTTGTTTCTATTCCGTTAATTTTAGAACTTTCTAAACATTTTTCGTAAAAAAATATGTTTTCATCTTTAATATTTAAGATAGAAACATATATTTTTCTGAAAAT
>DUWA01000039.1 GCA_012840755.1 Mycoplasmatota bacterium
ATATATTTTTTCTATGTTGTTTGCTGATATATTATGTATTTTTATTATTTTATTTATTATTCTTTTATTTTTATCTGATAATTTTTCATTTTTAATATTCCATAACCTATAAACAAATATGATATTTGTTTGCATATTCATCTGTTTAGTATTTATTAATATTTTTTCTATTTGCATTAATTCATTATCATCTTCAAAACTATGAAGAGATATATTAATTTGTCTAACACATTTATATTTTTTTAATACCTTTTTTCTTTTATCTAGTAATGTCCCATTTGTAGTAATATTTATTTTCATATTATTTTGTTCACATATTTCTAATATTTCTTCAAAATGAGTATGAATTAAAGGTTCTCCTTTTACATGCAAATATATATAATCAGTATGTTTTTTTATTTTACTAATTACAATTTTAAATTCTTCTATTGACATCTCTTTGGTTCTTTTTTGTATTTCAGAACAAAACGAACAAGTTTTATTACATTTATTAGTTATTTCTATGTAGATTTTTTTAAATTTCATTTTATTTGGCACCTTTTAATTCAAACATAATATCTCTAAGTTCCATTGCTCTTTCAAAATCAAGATTTTTAGCAGCCTCTTTCATTTCTATTTCTAATTTGTTAATTAAATTGAATATATCTTCTTTACTCATTTTTTCTACTTTATCATTTTCATTAATATCTTTATTATTTGTAATTAATTCTCTTATTTCTTTTACAATTGTTGTTGGAACTATGTTGTTTTCTAAATTGTATTTTTCTTGAATATTTCTTCTTCTTGTGGTCTCATCAATTGCTCTTTTCATTGATTCGCTAATTGTATCAGCATACATTATTACATGACCGTTGGAATTTCTAGCGGCTCGCCCTATTATTTGTATTAAACTTCTGTCACTTCTTAAAAAACCTTGTTTATCAGCATCCATTATTGAAATTAGACTCACCTCTGGAATATCAAGACCCTCTCTTAAAAGATTTATACCTACTAATACATCATATTTGCCTAATCTTAAATCTCTAATTATTCTCATTCTTTCTAATGTTTTTATTTCTGAATGAAGATATGCTACTTTATAGTCAAGTTTTTTTAGATATGAAGTAAGTTCCTCTGCCATTCTTATAGTTAATGTTGTAACTAATACTCTTTCATTTTTTTCTTTTCTTTCATTAATTTGTGCAATTAAATCATCTATTTGTCCTTTAGTTGGTTTTACTTCAATTAATGGATCAAGTAATCCTGTTGGCCTTATAATTTGTTCTACTACTTCATTATTGACTTTTTGTAATTCATAATCACCTGGTGTTGCAGATACATATATTGCTGTTTTTATTTTTTCTTCAAATTCTTCAAATTTTAAAGGCCTATTATCAAGAGCACTAGGTAATCTAAATCCATAATCAACAAGTACTTCTTTCCTTGCTCTGTCTCCGTTATACATCCCTCTGACTTGAGGTAATGTAACATGTGATTCATCAACAACTAATAAATAATCATCCCCAAAAAAATCCATTAATGTCGTTGGTGTTTCTCCCTCGTTTTTTAAAGATAAATGTCTCGAATAGTTTTCAACTCCACGACAAAATCCTGTTTCTTTAAGCATTTCTATATCGTAATTAGTTCTTTCATTTAATCTTTGATACTCTAATAATTTATTTTCTTCTTTAAAATTTTTTAACTGTACATCTAATTCTTCTTTTATATTCTTAATTGCTGTTTTTATTTTTTCTTCACTTGTAACAAAATGACTAGCAGGGAAAATAGTAATATTTTTTTTGCTTGATATAATTGCTCCCGTTAATATATCAAATTCAGATATTTTTTCAATTTCATCTCCAAAAAATTCAATTCTAATTCCTTTTGAATTTTCATTAATAGGAATTATTTCTATTACATCTCCTTTTACTCTAAATGTACCCCTTTTTAAATCAATATTATTCCTTTCATATAACATATCAATTAATTTTTTTAATATTTCATCACGATCAATAATTTGATTTATCGATATACTTAAAGTTTTATTTCTATATTCTTCTATTTCTCCTATTCCATATATACAAGAAACTGAAGATACTACTATAACATCTTTATTATTTAACAGTGCACTTGTTGCGGCGTGTCTTAATTGATCAATTTCATCGTTTATTGAAGCATCTTTTTCTATATATGTGTCTGTTTTTGCAACATATGCTTCTGGCTGATAGTAATCATAATATGAAACAAAATATTCAACTTTATTTTCCGGGAATAATTCTTTTAATTCACTATATAATTGACCTGCTAGTGTTTTATTATGAGCTAAAATTAGAGTTGGTTTATTAACTTTTTCAATTACATTTGCAATAGTAAATGTTTTTCCAGTTCCAGTAGCACCTAATAAAACTTGATGTTTTTTTCCATTATTAATACCCTTTACTAATTTTTCTATCGCTTCTGGTTGATCACCGCTGGGAGAAAATTTACTAATCAATTTAAAATTCATAATATCACCTTTTTTTATTTTAACATTTATATCATTTTTTAACAATTAAAAAGGCAAGCTAACTTACCTTTTAAAAACTAATCCTTCTTTATTTTAAATATAACTTGATATGTATTTTCAAAATCCATTTCTTCAGTATCTATCATATAACCTAAACTTTTAATTTTATCAGTACAATCACGAATTACATTTATTACTTCTTTTATATTTGGTTTTTCAATACCAATACTAAAATTATCAGTGCTTTTTTCATATATTTTATTATTAAGTGAAAAATAATCATCTATATCTTTAACTTGTTTTTGTTTTTCTATATTATCATTAATATTAACTTTATTATCATTAATACTAAATAATGAATCAAATGATAAGGTATCGTTAATATTTTTATATTCGTATTCTTCTGAATTAATATTGTCAAATCTTAATAGATCATTATCATCATTAATATCGTCAAAAAATTTATTTGGTTTAATATTTTCTTCATTATTTTCATTATTATTTTTTTCATTCAATTCTATATCTTCTTTTATATCATAATTTTCCATTTTATCATCTTTTTTAAGAAGATTATTTAAATCTATTGCCTCTTTTTCTATAAATATATCTTTTGCTTCTTTTTCTATTTTATCTATATCCATAAATCCTGGATTAATTTTGTTTTCATCTTCTATTATTGTACTGATTTCTTGAATTTCTATATTATCTTTATGATTTTTAGAGTCATCATTAAACTTATTAAATGGTTCTTCTTTATTATCTTCAATAATAGGTGATGATGGTATATTAAAGTTTTTATTTTCATTAAATGAATCCAAATTATCAAAATCAAGGATTTCAATATCTTTGTCCATTATATTTTCATCATTAATCATTTTTTTTATCTCCTCATCAGTTTGTCTAACTGTTAATCTTTCTAATATTATTCTATTTAAAAGATTTTTTTGTTTTTTAGGATCACTCAGTTTCAATAACGATCTAGCATGTCTTTCAGATATCTTTCCTTCCAATAATGACTCTTGTACTTCATCATCTAAATTCAATAGTCTTAATTTATTAGCAATTGTCGGTTGGGTCTTTCCTAATTTTAATGCAAGAGATTCTTGTGTTAAATATCCCATATCTAATATTTTTTTATATGAAATAGCTTCTTCTATTGGTGTTAAATCTTGTCTTTGAACATTCTCTATTAAAGCTATTTCTGCACTTTCTTTATCATCCAAATCAGTTACTATTGCTGGTATTGTTCTCATATTTGCCATGCTACTTGCTTTATAACGACGCTCACCAGCTATTATTTCATATTTGTCTCCTATTTGTCTTACAACTATCGGTTGTATTACCCCGTGTTCCTTTATAGATTCTGCAAGTTCTTCTATTGCTGATTCATTAAATTTTATTCTTGGTTGAAATCTATTTGGTAAAATATCAGACAAATTAATGTTTATAATCTTTTTCTCGCCTTTCATACAAATTACCCCTTTATACATACTATTTAAATGATACTATATTTTGGGAAATATTTCAATAGTTTTTGGGAAATAAAAAAAAATAGGATTTTTCCTATTTTATAAAGGGTTTTTCTTTATTTCAGAAAATTTTCTCGGATATATTTTTGAAGTTTCTTTTTCTTTCCTTATAAGTAGAATTGTTCTTATACTATTCTCTTTTGGTAATAAAAATTCAATACTATTAATTATTTTACAATTAAGTTTTTTTAACGCATTCTCACTTTCCTGCATTTCCTGGGAAATATTTGCTTTCATAGGTATAAAAAAACTATTTTTCTTTATCATTGGAATACAATATTCAACTAATACATTTAACGGTGCAACTGCTCGAGCTGTTACAACATCAAATTTTTCTCTATTATTATTTGCAAACACCTCTGCTCTTTCGTGAAAAACTTCTATATTATTAAGTTCTAATTTATTTATTACATCTTTTAAAAATTCAACTCTTTTATTTAACGAATCAACTAACGTTACTTTAAGTTTTGGAAATAGAATTTTTAGAACCATTCCAGGAAAACCTGCTCCTGTTCCGATATCACACAATGTATCTATTTTGTTTAAATCTATTATCTTATATATTGTAGCGCTATCATAAAAATGTTTCAAATATACTTGTTTCTTTTCTGTTATTCCTGTTAGATTCATATATTTGTTTTTTTCTATTAAAATATCATAATATTTTTCCAGTTGAATTTCCATTTTTTCTGTAATTTTAATGCCTATTTTTTCTAATTCTTCGATAAATTCCTTATTTGTCATTAAAATACCTCTTCATATGTATCATTATAAGTGATATATCAGCTGGATTGACTCCACTTATTCTTGATGCTTGACCAATTGATGTTGGTCTTATTTCATTTAACTTTTGTTTTGCTTCACTTGCTAGATTATGGATTTTATCATAATCTATATTAATTGGGATTCTTTTATTGTCTAAATCCATTATTTTTTTTGCTTCTTTTGATGATTTTAATATATATCCTTCATATTTATTGTTTATTACTACCTGTTCTATAATTTCATTATCATAATCAATTTCAATGAATTTTCTCAAATGATTTATTCTAATTTCTGGTCTTTTTAATAAATCATATAATGTTGTACTATCACGTAAAGGTGTTGTTCCTATTGATATTAAGTATTCATTAATGTCTTTCTTAGGAGTAATTTTTTTTGCTTTTAATATATTAGTAATTTCATTTATTTTATTTTTCTTTTCTAAATATTTTTTATATTTATCCTCATCAACTAATCCAAAATTATAACCATATTCTCTTAATCTCTCGTCAGCATTGTCGTGTCTTAATAGTAATCTATATTCTGCTCTCGATGTTAATAATCTATATGGATCACTAACTCCTTTTGTTACTAAATCATCTATTAATACACCAATATAAGCTTCATTTCTTTTTAATATAAAAGGTTCTTTATTATCTAGTTTCAGGCAAGCATTTATAGCAGCCATTAACCCTTGACATGCTGCTTCTTCATATCCACTTGTTCCATTTATTTGACCAGCTGCATATAAATTTTCTATTAATTTGGTTTCAAGCGTTTGTTTTAATTGAGTAGGATATATTGCATCGTATTCTATTGCATATGCATATTTCAATATTTTAGCATTTTCAAGTCCTGGTAATGATTTAACCATTTTTTCTTGAATATCATGAGGCATACTTGTAGAAAACCCCTGTATATATATATCATCTAAATAAATACTTTCTGGTTCCAAAAATATTTGATGTCTTTCTTTATCACTAAATCTTACTATTTTATCTTCTATTGAAGGACAATATCTTGGTCCTACCCCCTCTATGTCATCCAACCCACCATACATACTAGATTTATTTAAATTTTCTTTTATTATTTTATGTGTTTCTTTAGTAGTATATATTAAATGACAAGGTACTTGCTTATTTATATCATAATAATATTTATTGTCATAACTAAATGACCTATAAACATTATCTCCATTTTCTATTCTAGTAACGTTATAATCAATAGTATTTTTATCAATTCTTTGTGGTGTCCCGGTTTTTAACCTGATAATTTTAAAGCCCAATTCTTTTAGATTTGTACTTAACCCATCACTTGTCTTTTCTCCATGTGGGCCTTCTTTTTTTCGAATACTTCCAATCATTATACTTGACTTCATATATGTTCCTGTTGTTAGAATGACAACTTTTGATAAATATTCTTTATTATCTGTTGTAATAATTCCTTTAATAATATTATTATCTACTATTAATTTCTCTACCATTTTCTCAACAACAGTTAAATTATCTTGATTTTGTAATGTTTTTATCATCTCTTGTGGATATTTTATTTTATCCACTTGTGCTCTTAATGCTTGAACTGCTGGACCTTTTGCATTATTTAACATTTTTATTTGTATTAAACTCTTATCTGCATTTTTTCCCATTTCCCCACCAAGAGCGTCTATTTCTCTAACAACAATACCCTTTGCACTTCCTCCAATACTAGGGTTGCAAGCCATATCTGCAATATTTTTTATATTTGAAGTAATTAACAATGTTTTTTTATTCATTCTTGCACATGCTAATGCTGCTTCACATCCAGCATGTCCACCGCCAACTACTATTACATCATATTTCATTCTATACCTCCAACTATTTTCCAAGACAAAATTGAGAAAATAATTGATCAATTAATTCGTCTTGATATGTTTCTCCAATAATCTCTCCTAATTTATTCCATATGCTTTTTATATCTATTTCAATTACATCAATCGGCATATTCATATTTATAGATTCATATATATCATTTATTAAAATAACTATTTCTTTTAATATTGATATACTTCTTGCATTTGTCAAATAATTAAGATCTTTATTATCTATTTTTTCTAAATCGAATAATTCTTTTATTCTATCTTTTAATTTATCAATTCCTATATTTTCTAATGCACTTATACCTATATATGATTCTATTAAATTATAATTAAT
>DUWA01000040.1 GCA_012840755.1 Mycoplasmatota bacterium
ATTATATGCTTTTTTATATATTTTAAATCAAAAAAAATTATAGTTGTTTTTTATTTTAATAATAATTCCATGATATTTATATAAGGGGCGAGTATATATAATGTTGATTATATAATAATCGATCCTAACATCAGCAAAGAGACTATGCATATGATTGCAGAATACTTAGACTTTAAATTTAATTTACAAACAAATAAAAAAAGTAATAATATATAAATTATTACTTTTAAATATATTATTCTGTTGGTTTTACAATTTCATATTCAACAGTTTTAGCATCTTTTAAATTAGAATCTGTTGAAGATGTAATAGTTCTTACTTCGCCTGCAGCAATATTTTCACCAAGATATCCAGATAATGTAACTATTAAATTGCCATCACCATCTTTTACATGGATATTTACAGTTTGTAGGTAAATAGTATCGTTGGTTGTATTAGTTACTTGTGTAATATATGTAGTTTCTGTTCCGCTGCTATTTACAACTACTGAAGTGTTTTCAAACTTTAAACCTTCCTTTTCTTTAGTACCAACTACACCCTCTTCTGTATTAACTATTGGTTGTTTATCATTGTCTTTTTTATTATTTTTTCCTTCATCAGCTGGTTTTTTACCACATGCAGCAGTAAGCATAACAGTTACAACTAAAAATAATCCAAGTAATTTCTTCATATTTTTCATATTTTTTTCCTCCTTATTATCTAAATTATAGCACATATACATACAATTGTGAATACTTTATTGAATTCTTTACAATATATATACTACAATCGTGCATTTGTTACTAAACAGTTAAAACATATATCCTTAATTTCTTTAATCAATTCTTTATCGTTAATACCATGAAATATTGGAGTTGTTCCTAAACTGACAAATGTATCTATTATGTTGAATAATATTAATTTTTCTCTTGGATTTTCATTAAAATTCGAAATACTATTTGGATAAAACTTTATATAATCAACATCAAATACTCTCATAATATTATAGATATATGTGTTTTTATAAGGATCAAAATTATCAATGCATATTTTAATCCCCAATTCCTTTAATTCCTTAATTTTAACATCAACTTTTTTAATATCTTCAGATGTACTCATAAAATTAATATTAAGACATATATTTTTAACATTTATATTATTCTCAATTAAATAATTTTTAAACATCTCAATGAAATCATACTCTACAGCTATTATAGTTTTATAATCAACGGGAATAAAACTAATAGTATTTGAATCATTTTCTTCTCTTAAAATTTCTAATATAGACTTAATGTTAAACAAATCGATTCTTTTTATTCGGGATGAATTTTTAATAAGCTCATACTGTGCTTGATTATATAACCTTTTACTGTTTTTATCTGTAACAGTAATCATTCTAAGATTTGTTTTATCATTATTTTTGTTATATAAGTTATGACAATCATAGTTATATGATTCTTCTTTTATTATTCTATCTATATTTGCAATAAAATCTTCATTGTCTTTAGCTTTTGAATATATTTCATCGTTATAATAAGAATAATAAAAACCGTTATCCTTAGCATCGTACATTGTAATATCTGCTTTATATAAACTTTCCTCAATGCTAGCTTCGCATATTTTAATTCCACAATTAAATTGAAATAAGACAGGAATAGAATTTGTATCGTGTAGTTTTGCAATATCATTGTTTATTTTACTAATTAACTCTTCAATTTCAATTGTTGATTTACTTGTCATTATAACAAATTCATCGCCACTTCTTCTTATTAGTAATGATTTAACAAAATATTTTTGTATCAAATTTGCAAATGTTTTTAAACATAAATCTCCGATAGCGTGTCCAAAATTATCATTTATATATTTTAATTTTGCAAAATCTATTGCAATTAAATAACAGTTGTTTTCATTTTGTTTCAGATATTCTTCATAGTAGTCATATAGGAATGCCATGTTGTTAAGACCGGTCAGCCCATCAGTATAACTTTTCATTTACCTGTCCTCCTTAGAAAATTCACTATATATAGTTTTAACCTCTTTAGGACTTAAATAGCGATATTCTCCAGAATTAAGCCCTTTCAAATCCAAGAACGCAATTCTTTCTCTTTTAAGTTTTAACACTTTATGCCCGACTGCTTCAAACATCCTTTTTACTTGATGGTTTTTCCCTTCGTGGATTACTAACTCAATAATTGATGTTTTATTTTTTTTATCAATTTTTTTTAATTTTACCTTAGCTGGTGATGTTTTCAGCCCATCTAATAATATTCCCTTTTTTAATTTCATTATGTTTTCAGGCTTAATAATTCCTTCTATTTTTGCAACATATAGTTTTTCGACTTTATTTTTCGGATGTAATAATAAATTCGTTAATTCTCCATCATTTGTTAAAATTAAAAGTCCTGTAGTATCGTAATCAAGTCTTCCTACTGGATAGATTCTTTTATCAACATTTACTATATCTATAACAGTTTTTCTTTTTTTGTCATCACTAGTAGTTGTAACTACTCCTCTTGGTTTATTTAAAAGAATATATATTTTTTCATCTTTTTCAAGAATATTTCCTTCAACCTCTATAATATCTTTTGAACCAACTTTTGTTCCAAGAGTTCTAATTATTTCACCATTTACTTTAACTTTTCCATTCAAAATAAATTCCTCGGCTTTTCTTCTAGAACAATACCCATAATTAGCGATAACTTTTTGCAATCTATCCATAATATCACCTATAAGTATTATATCTAAAATATTACATAAAGTAAAGAAATTTACCTTTAGAATATTATACTAACTAAAAAGAAACTAATTATTATTGCAAATAAATCTGTTAATAAACTTAACCATAAAGCATATTTAATTTTTTTTATACCTACGCTACCAAAATATAAAGTTAAAACATATAAGGTAGTATCATTTGCCCCTTGTATAACTGATGCTAAAGTTCCTATAAATGTATCAGGATTGAATTTTTCAAATATCCTATTTAATATTGCTATACTACTACTGCCAGAAATCGGTCTTATCATTGATAAATATATTATTTCTGTCGGAAACTTTATATAGTCTTTAATTTTTTCCAACACTAAACCAATAACATCACTATTTAAAAATATATTAATTGCTAATATCATAGCTAGTAAATTTGGAAAAATCGACAAAACTATTTCAAAACTTTCCTTAGCACCTTCAATAAAGTTATCATATAGATTTATTTTTTTATATAATCCATAAACAATTATTATTAAAACTAATGAAGGTATTAATAAATTAGATAATAAATTCATCATTCCTTATACCTTTTTGAAAACAATCTATCTAATGTCAGTCCAAAAACAGTAGCTAAAAAAGTCACTAATAAGCATATAAATGATATGCTAGCAGGACTTTTACTGTTATGCAACATTCTTAGCGATATTAATGTGGTAGGAACTATTGTTAATCCACTCGTATTTAAAATTATAAAAGTTATCATACTT
This sequence comes from Mycoplasmatota bacterium, assembly GCA_012840755.1. GTDB lineage: Bacteria > Bacillota_I > Bacilli_A > RF39 > UBA660 > DUWA01. The sequence goes on from DUWA01000040.1 coordinate 3,456, forward strand.
CTAGAGGCAGTTTTTTTATCTTTATTAAGTTCATTTAATGATTTCATAGCTTTTATTCCAAATGGAGTAGAAGCATTACCAAGTCCAAATGCATTACTTATAAAATTTGCAGAAATATAACTTAATGATTCATGTCCTTTAGGTATTTCTGGAAATAACTTTTTAAAAAAAGGTTCTAAAAAAAATGATATCTTATTTAAAAGCCCTGAAACTTGTGCTATTTTCATTATTCCTAACCACAGAGCCATTACTGGAAAAATTCTAGTTATCATATCGAAGCTTATTTTAGCGCTATCAAATATTATGTTATTAAGCATTTCAATACGGTTAGTTATTACCGAAAAAAATATCCCTATAATAATTAAAAAAGTCCATACTTTATTTATCATTTTTAAACCATCCTTTTATAATAGAAAAAATAGTTTTTGTTTTTTCAATTTTCTTTATATATATATCATCCTTATAAATAACCTTGTCATTTAATAATATATTTACTTTTCCTGCTACATCGCCATCTTTGTATATTCGTTTTTTTTCTAATTCAAATCTAATTATAACTTGGTCCTTTTCATTTTTTTTAAGTAAATAACTAAATTCATTTTTAGATACCAAATTATAATTTTTATAATGTTTCTCCCCAATTATATTTAAATTACCCTTTTTAATTATTTTATATTTTTTATATTCCGAAAAACCATATTCAAATAAATTAACATGATCTTCCCAATCATTTCCATCATTTAAAGTGACTACTACAAGATTCATATTATTTTTTGTTGCTGTTGTAACGAGTGTCCTTTTGGCAATTTCTGTGAAACCAGTTTTTCCTGTTTTTGCATATTTATAACTTGTTAGAAGTTTATGCTTATTTGTCCATGAATAATAATTAAGATTGGTCTTTACTTTATATTTTTTTGTTGAACTTATTTGGACATATAAATCATTTTTAATAGCATAACTTGTTAAAATTGCCATGTCATAAGCGGTTGAATAATTACCTTTTATCCCACTCCCATCAAGTCCACTAGGATTGTTAAAAATTGTATTTTTCATTCCTAGCTTTTTTGCTTTTTCGTTCATCATTTTAACAAAATCCTCAACACTTCCACCAACATACTTTGATATCATTAACGCAGCATCATTACCACTTCTAAGCATTAACCCATAAACAAGATCAATCAGTTTAATTTGTTCCCCACTTTTTATATAAATTCCAGAGCCATACGAAGTATTAATAGTATCATCAACTATCACTGTATCGTTTAACTTACCTGATTCAATTGCCAATACTGCAGTCATTATTTTACTAATGCTAGCTACACTTCTGATATTATGTATATTTTTTGCATATAGTACAGTGTTTGAATCAGCATCTAAAAGTATTGCGGCTGACGCTGTTGTATCAATTGCTTTTACATTTGATATTGAAAATCCTATTAAAATTAATATAATTATAATTTTTTTCATACAATCACCTATAAAAGTATATTAAAAAAAGGACCTTTTTAGTCCTAATACATATATGCACCATTAATTTTCTTCTCGTTTGTTTCTGTCATTGAGTCAACAGTCCACATCTTATCCTTTTGAGTTAAGGTTATATCTAAAGTATATTTTACTTTTTCATTAACCTCTTCTAGTTTATCAAGTAGATAATCTACATATTTTACTTGATTAAATACATTATTTTCATCATAAAAGTCTTCATCATTATTAGTTATCATAAGATTTGCCTCGTTTAGGACTTTTGAATAATCTCTGACAGTAATTTCTACAGTAACTATTGCATTGTTGCCATCAATTTTATCTTCTTTTATATCATATACTAAATTTTTATAATGATTTGACATAAGTTTTTCATATCTTTCCCTCTGTTCCTCATTAAACATTTTTTCGTTAGAAATGACATTGTATAAATCATCCATAACATCTTTATCCAAGGTTTGATATTTATTAAAAAACTCTTCTGTCCTTTTAATAGGGGAATTATTTAGGTCTTTTACAACCTGACAGCCAACAACCATAATACAAAAAAATAAAATTACAATTTTTCTCATAACTACCTCCTATAGTTATTTTGGTAATTAAACAAAATATTTATACAAATAAAAACTACTTATACTAAAGCAGTTTTTATTTCTGCAACATTTCTGGCTTGCAATCCTTTGTCAGTCTTGATTAATTCAAACTCCACAAATTGCCCTTCAGATAAAGTTTTATATCCTTCAGATATAATTGCACTATAATGTACAAAAATATCTTCACCATCTCTATATTCAATAAAACCAAAGCCTTTTTCGTTATTGAACCATTTTACCTTTCCTTGCATAATACACTCCCTTCTAGTAATGTCTTACATATTAAATATAAAACTTTTTAAGTCTACATTCAATAATTTTAGAACATCAAAATCCGACATATAATGCAAATGCAATATATACGATAATTTAACACATGGAATATATCATAAAT
>DUWA01000041.1 GCA_012840755.1 Mycoplasmatota bacterium
AAATTACATTATTAAATATAAAATAAAAGTAAGACTATTACATCTTACTTTGGTTCTATTAAAGATAAAGATACTTTGTTTTTTTCAAATAATATATCATCAACATAACAATCAACTATATCTCCAACATTTACTACTTCCATTGGATCTTTTATAAATCTATCTGTTAGTTTTGAAATATGAGCAAGTCCATCATTTTTCAGTCCTATATCTATAAATACTCCAAACGGTGCTACGTTCCTAACAGTGCCTTGTAACTTCATCCCCACTGTTAAATCCTCTAAATGTAGTATATCACTTTTTAGAAGTGGTTTTGGCATTTCATCTCTTGGATCTCTATTTGGTTTTTTTAATGATGTAATAATATCTTCTAAAGTATAAATATCTATCTTTAATTGTTCTTTTAAATTATCAATATCAACATTATCTAATTTTTGTTGTAATTCTTCAGTTCCAATATTAGAAATATCACTATTAATTATTTCTAATAATTTTAGTGCTTTTTCATAACTTTCAGGATGTATTGCTGTTTGATCTAAAATATTTATTCCATCTATAATTCTTAAAAATCCTACTGCTTGCTCAAACGTTTTATCTGTAAGTATTTTTGATTTTTTTAACTGTTCTCTTGAAATAAACTTTCCATTAACATTTCTATATTCTAAGATTTTATCTATATGTTTCTTAGTAAGACCTGATACATATTTAAGCAAAAATGCACTTGCAGTGTTAATATTTACTCCAACAGAATTTACTGCCTTACTAACAACAAAATCTAGGGACTCTGTAAGTTTTTTATTTGGAACATCGTGCTGATATAAACCAACACCAATACTTTGTGGATCTATTTTTACTAATTCAGAAAGTGGATCTTGTAATCTTCGCCCTATACTTATTGCACTTCTTTCTTCAACGTGCAAATCCGGAAATTCCTCAATTGCTAGTTTAGAAGCCGAATAAACACTTGCACCCGCTTCACTTACTATTATATATTCTACTTTCCTTTTACAAGTCTTTATAATGTCTGCTATAAACGTTTCACTTTCTCTACTAGCAGTACCATTTCCAATAGCAATTATATCAATATTATATTTTTTTATTAAATCCAAAATTACTTGCTTTGATTTTTCATATTCATTTCTAGGTTCATGTGGATATATAACTTTAATATCCATTTTTTTACCTGTTGTGTCAATGACTGCTAATTTACATCCAGTTCGATAAGCTGGGTCAAATCCTAACACAATTTTTTCTTTCATTGGGGGTTGTAACAATAGTTTTTCTAAATTTTTTCCAAAGTTATCAATAGCAACAATACTAGCTTTTTCAGTTAAATCACTTCTTATCTCTCTTTCAATACTTGGAAAAATTAATCTTTTATAACTATCAGTTATTGCATCTTTAATAATTTCCTCATTATTATCTTTCTTCATTATAACTTTGTTACATAAAAAATCTATTATTTTATCATTGTCACAATTTATTGAAACAGTTAATATTTTTTCCTTCTCACCACGGTTTAAAGCAAGAATTCTGTGGGGTTTAGCATATTTAATCGGTTCTTCAAATTCATAATACATTTGATATACTAACGATTCATCAACTGCATCTTTTTTCTTTTTACTTACTATTTTACCATTTAAATATATATTATTTCTGATCCATTTTCTATAATTTGCATTATCACTTACATTTTCAGCTATTATATATTTAGCACCATCAATAGCATCAGCTATAGTTTTAACATTTTCATTAATGTAACTTTTAGCTAATAATTCTATATCGGCATTATTGAATTTCATAATTTCTTTAGCAAGTCCTTCTAAACCATTTTTTATTGCCTCAGTTGCTTTAGTTTTTTTCTTTTCTTTAAATGGTCTATATAAATCCTCTACTTCAACTAATTTTGTAGATTGTATTATTTTATTTTTTAATTCCTCATCCAATAATCCTTTTTCATCGATTAGTCTTATAACATCTTCTTTTCTTTTTAAAAGATTTACTTGATATTCATAAAACTCATTGATTGATCTTATTTGTTCTTCATCCATAGCACCAGTTACTTCTTTTCGATAGCGTGCAATAAAAGGAATAGTTGAACCTTCCTGTAATAATTTTAAAACAGATTCTATGTTACTTTCTTTAACATTTAATTTTTTTGATATTTCTGAAATAATCTCTTTATTCATAATTCACCTCAATAATAAAAGTATAACACACTTAATTTGTTATAAAAAGACTTGAAAAATATAAATTTTAATGTTGCCTATATAAATATAACCCAGTAAATAAAAAACTTCTTTATTAATATAAAGAAGTTTTTTATTATAATGACTTTCGTAAAGTAGATTTTTCTGAAGTAAAACCTAACTCGTTTTCATATTCCATCAAAATACCTA
>DUWA01000042.1 GCA_012840755.1 Mycoplasmatota bacterium
TTGATTTCATAATTAATTTTATTACAAAATAAGATATGAAGAATAATGTAATTACAAGAACTATAGTAATTATTGTTTTGAATATTTTTATTATTTCATTAGCTCCATCTTGAGCTAATGCATCTTTTATAGCTAGTGTTTTAAATCCAAAATTATTTAATTCAGTTATAGTTTTATCAATTTTATCTATATTTTTTACAAAAACACTGCTTTGATAATTATCTTTATTATAAAGACTATTATAATCATCAGGATTTACGAATAAGCCATAATTATAATTATCATAATCATTTTCACCTATTAGTTTTTTGAAATTATTTTTATCATAAGTCTTAGATATGGTTAATGTGATTTTATCACTATAATAAATATTTGATACTTCTACATCGATTGTTTTATTAATACAATTTTGTTTATTACAATTATAATTTAAATCACTAGTTATAAAAACTTGCCCTTTTGGAACATTACTGTTAGGAATTAACTTAAAATAATTAGTATATGGTTCAGAATTATAATAAACATTCTCAAAAAGAGTTCTCACTTTATTATTTTGTTGATGTATTTGATAATTGATTTTCCTTAATATCGAATCACTCATATATACTTTATGATAATTGTAATTATTTCCACTATATTCGCTATAATTTATTCCAACTATTTTTAGTTTTATATTTTTATCGGCAAAACCAGTATAATAATTTTGTAAATATATTTCATTTTCATCTAAATGATTCTTCATATTAGAAATATAATAATCATTTTTATTACCTTCTATAACTATCTCATTTTCACCTACTGGCATTCTTCCAACATCAACGGTAGTTAACTGGCCAGTATCACTCACCAATCCGTTCATCCAAAAGTTTTTTTCATCACTTAAATTTATAACAAAATCAAGCAACAAATCATTTTTTACAATTTTATCTATATTAGTTAATGTTTCAATTTTCTTATAATCATTATCTTCAAATGTTTGATTATTTTCTTTTTTTATAACTATTCTTTTATCATCATTATTAATAAAATAGTGATTATACCCCATTTTATTATATAAATATTCCTGCTTCTTATACGATGAATACTCACTAGTTAAAGATACAATAATAAACAGAAAAACAAATAGTAATAACAAAAATTTTGGTACTATATTCACAGAGTTTCTAATACCTAATCTTAATTTATTAAAAAATGTAATACTCTCATAATCAATAATATCAATATCTTTTACAACAGTTATTTCCTTGTTATTTTTATCCTCTAATATTTTTCCATCATGCATTTTAATAGTCCTAGTGACATATGGCATTATTTGCTCATAATTATGTGTAACTATTATTACTAATTTATCTTTTGCAAGTTCACTTAATAACTTTACTATTCCCGCTGCCGAAGCACTATCAAGATTACCAGTTGGTTCATCAGCTATTATAATAGGTGTATCTTTAGCTAATGCACGTGCTATTGCAACTCTTTGCTTTTGTCCTCCAGATAATTTAGAAACTTTAGTATTTTTATATTTATATAAATCAACTTTTTTAATAAGATCATATACTTTTTTCTTTATTTGTCTTTTCTTAAAACCATTTAGTAATAAAACAAGTTCTATATTTTGATATACAGTATAACTATTAACTAAATTGAAGTTTTGAAAAATATTACCAATATATTTTCTTCTGTAATCTTCAAAATCTTTCTCAGAATAATGGCTAGTTTCTTCACCATTAATATACATTTCTCCTTCTTCATAACTATCAAGACCACTTATAACATTTAAAAGTGTCGACTTTCCACTTCCAGATTCTCCTACAATACTAACAAATTCACCTATATTTAACTCCAGGTTAACTTTTGAAAAACCACTAGTAATTATTCCTTTATTATAATAAAACTTTGATACATTATTTAACCTTATCAAATAAATTCTATTATGACTAATGTGTAAGATATAAACGGATGAGAAATAAAATCACATTAGAATTTTTATTTGAAAGGAGTGAAAAA
>DUWA01000043.1 GCA_012840755.1 Mycoplasmatota bacterium
TCAAAAAAGATTGATAGCTTGTCCTTATTGTTAATTTTATCTATTATTTTATTAATATTATATATAATGCTTTTTTTATTTTTTTCATATTCTATATAGAAATTAATGAAATCTTTAAATAGACTTTCATTATCTTTGATAAATAAATCGATATTTTTTATATCTTTATCTATTAAATAAGAAAGTTTTACTATTGTTTTATTATCGTGCTTACTATAATCTATTTCATTATATCTATTAAGTTTAATTAATTGACACCTTGAAGTTATTGTATCTAATACACTATATATGTTATTTGTTATTAATATTGCTATTATGTTTTCTTCTGGTTCTTCTAAAAATTTTAAAAGAGACGCTGATGAAAAGGTATTTAATTTTTCTACTTCGTTAATAATATAAATTTTTTTGTTTGAATATATAGGCTTTTTTAAAAACTCGTTTTGAAGTTCTTCAATTTGTTCTTTTTTTATCCATAAACCTTCTGGTTCTATAATTTTTAATTCTTCAAAACTACCATTTTCTATTTTCTCACATATATTACATTTTTCTTCACTTTTTTTATGACCGCATATAATGTATTTTACAACAGAAAGAATATAATTGAAAGTTTGATTATAGTTATTACTTTCAATTAAATATGCATGTGATAAAGCATTATTATTAATAGCATTTTCAAAAATTTTACATGCAATATTCTGTTTATTTATATATTCATCAAACATTTAATCACCTCAAAACAAAAACATTAATATAACTATTAACATAAAAAGTGCTGGTATACCTAAAATAGTTACTAATCCAACCGTTATTATATTAATAGGTATAAATAAATTTAATGGTTGTGACATAACATTATATGCATAAAGTAGAAAAGCACTCATTACTATCTTTTTTTATATAATTAAAAATTTTTTTTATCATAATCCACCTCTATAATATATTATGAGGTTTATAATTATTTTAGAAATCAATATTCATATAGTTTTTTTCGATCCTCTAAAGCCATTTCTAATGTTAATGGATCAATGTAATCCATTTCAGCTCCTAGAGGAATTCCATGAGCAATTTTTGATACCGTTACATTACTTCCTTCTAATATTTTTAGTATATATAATGCAGTTGTTTCTCCTTCAATACTTGGCTTTACAGCAATTATAACTTCCTTAATATTTTCATCCTTTATTCTTTTTATTAGGGATGTTATATTTATATTTTCAGGTGTTTTTCCATTTAATGGAGAAATTAACCCATCTAATACATGATATATTCCATTGTAGGAACCCACCTTTTCAAAAACAATAACATTTTTTGCTTCCTCAACAACACAAATAACACTATGATCTCTTTTGGGATTATCACATATTTTACATATATCTTCCTCGGTTAGGTTATTGCATTTTATACATCTTTTAATTTTGTGTTTAACATCAGATAATGATTTAGAAAATAAATTTATTATTTCTTCATCTAAATTGATAGATGCTAGTGCTAACCTTTCAGCAGTTTTTTCTCCTATTCCAGGTAGCTTTTTATAGCATTCTATTAGATTTTTAATAGAATTAGGATATGACATTATAGTAACCCTGTAAATCCTTGAGTATATTTGCCCATTTTATCATCTAAATCCTTATTAATTTTATCTATTGCAGAATTAACAGCTAAACATATCATGTCTTCTATTAGTTCGATTTCATCTTTTTCTATTTTGTCTGTATCGATTTTAATTTTTTTGATTTTTTTATCTCCTGTCATCTCAACAGTAATAAATGAAGATTTTCCTTCATATATATTTTTTTCTATATTATTTTTTGTTTCCATCATTTCCTTTTGTAGCTTTTGAGCCTGTTTCATCATTGCTTGTATATTCATATTATCTCCTTCACTTTCTATTATTTATATTCAACTATGTCACCAAATATTTTTTTTAATTCATCGTTGTTTTCATCAAATAACTCATTTAAATCTAAATTTTCTTTCTTATATACATAATTTTTAAGTTTATTATTAAATTCATTTCTAATTTTTTCCCATTCCATTAATGTTGTCGAGATTACTTTGTATTCTGAATTCAAACATTTTTTAATCATATTTTCAATTATTAATATATTTTCATTAAATAAGTTTGAACTAGTTTCATCTTGATAAACAAAAATTAAATATTCATCACTTGCTGCTTTTAATTGTGCATCTATTAGTAATGATGCGTAATAGCTATATTCTGGAATTAATACCATATTTTTAATTTCTTCAATTGATTTAGAAATTTGAATTAATTTTCTTTTATCAAATTTTGCTAAAGTGTTATCAATTCTAATATTTTTTAATTTTTTAAATAATAATTGTTTTTTATTTGTTGCTTGGTTAAGAACTTCATTCTTTACTTCATTTTCATCAGTCATAGCAATTACTTCTTCTTTATTTTTCACTTTATTATCTTTATCTTGAGTATTTTTTTCAACATTTAAATTATTATTTATTATTTTATTCTCTTCTTTTTGTGTTGAAAATACACTTTTATTTTCAATTGTTTTTATGAATGATATGTCTAATAATAATTTTGTATTGCTATTACTTTTCA
>DUWA01000044.1 GCA_012840755.1 Mycoplasmatota bacterium
ATTCCCAAAAGCTAATACTATTAAAGTAAAAATTAATAAGAATATTAATAGCATTGTCAAAAATATTGCTTTTATTCTCCTTTTTAAATAATCAGAATGCTCAATTTTATATAATGTATTAGAGGTAATTATAATAGAATGTGGCCCATTTGATGCAACTACAAAACCAGTAATCATAAAAATAACTACGTTTGCATCGATACCTCTACCTGTAAAAAACGGCGTTAGAATTGAAGCAACTTCACGTGGAAATAAATTAGTTGTTATATTTATTAGCTGAACATGTGCGCTATCAAACATTGATGTTATGAATCCTAATAATGTTATCATCGGGATTAAAGATAAGAAAAAATAATAGGATAATTGACCAGGTAATATTTTCATTTCTGGTTTTTTAATTACATCAACAAATTTTTTAAATGTTTTTTTAAATTCTTCCATAATACATTCCTTTCAAAAAAGCAAAGTAACACTTTGCTTAATTGTTTATTTCTTCTTTATTACTTCTCATATCAAGTGTAGCTTCATTTACTGCATCATCAATTGTTTTTATTGCATCATTAATCATACTATAGCCTATTGCAGCACCAAAACCATGAGATAATTCTTTAAATTCCTTAGTTAATTTTCTAATATAAGAAATTATCTGTTTTTCATCATAACCTACTAAATATATTAAAAATTCATTTCCACTTGTTCTAATAATTTCTGTATTTTCCATTTGATTATTAATTAGTACATTAGCTGCTTCACAAATTAATTCATCGCCTGCTTCATGACCGTAATTATCATTAACATAGGCTACATTATTTAAATCTATTACAATTATAGTTTGTGGATAAATTCCACTATTATCCCAATTTTCTATGTTATCATTTAAATAATTCCTGTTTTTTAAAGAAGTTAATAAATCAATGTATTTTAATTTATCCTCTTTAGTTAAAATTGGTGTTTTTCTATTAGAAATAAATTTTCTAATTTTTATAATTCCATATATTAAAGCTATTGTAAATATAATGATTGGTAAAATAACTTTAATTATTAATCCAATTATATTTTCCTTATATAAATTATAAATACTTGAATAACCATCATTAATAACAGGTTTTATTGAGAAAAATGATAAGTAAAAATCTAAAAATTGACTAAATATTGCATTATCCTTAATATCACGAATTGTATAATTATATTGATTAGGTATCGCAAACTGGTAATCTTTAGTATATTTTTTTAAATTTGTTTTGCTATAAAAATCATAATTAGCTGAATCTATAGCAATTATACTATCTTTTTTAATATTTTTTAATAGTTGATTGATATTGTTATATTCAACAATATCAATTTTATTATCAGTCAAATACTTTGATACTAATGTATCTTTAACTGTTAATATCTTTTGATTTTTTAGTGAAGTTATTGAGTTTATAACATTATTACTCTCTAAGTGAGAGATAATATATCCTGAACTATTTAAAATTTTAATTGTATTATATGTATCCAATTTATAATCATTTAATTTAGAAACATTAAAGTAAAAATCTATTTCATTTTTATTAAATGCAGATACTAGATCCTTATAGCTATCATATTTACTATAACTAATTTCAACGTTTGAAATTGTTGAAAAATCAGATAAAATAGCACTATTTATTCCATATAATTTATTATTTTCTATAACATCATATGGATTGTTCATAACAAAACCATATGAATATCTTTTACTTCTAAATTTTACTGTTTCTTTTTCATCTATGTTATTAAATTTAAAATAATTATTTAACAGATGAGAACTGAATGACTTAGCATAATTATCGTTATACCATTTTTTATAATATTTATTTATTATTATATTTAATCTATCGATTGAACCTAAGGATAAAACATAATCTTTTGTATACTCAGTTATATTGTAACTAATAAAACTTTTTTGAGATTGAAGCATATCTTCTAAATAAGTTGTTTTTAATACTATAATACCATCTATATAGTTTGAATTATCAGCATTTTCTTCTTCGTTATATTCAACTAGATTTGCAGTAAATAATTCATCAATTGTTTCAAATGTTTTATATGTTACATTTGCACCATTTAAATAATTATTAACATCAGTTAAATCGCTATTTAAAACACCAATAACTAATCCCGATATTTCTTCAGGGTTGGTATATTTAATCTTATTTTTAGTAAATAAAGCATAATTATCACGATATATTAGTATTTGATTATCGTTGTGTTTATCAACTAATTTTAAAGCATACTCTGTTTTAGGAACTTGTCCAATAGTATATGATACCTTATTAAATTCTAAACTTGTGTTTTCCTCTAATGAGTTTATAAAATCGAAAAATATTCCTTCTCCACTATAATTGATTACAGGTATTTCATTTAATATTGAAATATCAATAATTTTATTTTTACTATTTTCAATCCATTGTTTTTCTAATAGTGTAAGTGTTGTTTTTTTATCTTGTTTTGTAAGAATGTAATAAAATATACCTACAAACAAAATAATTAATATACTAATAAATATACCTAAGGTTTTTTTCTTATTCATTGCTACCACCTATTACTACATTACTCCAAGAAAAAGATAGTGCATCTTTATGCTTATATCCAATCGCTGGGTATAGTTCGCTTTCTTCATTTGTATTTAAAAATAATTGAATGTCATAAAATGTTTCATACTTATCATCAAGTAATTCGATTAGCTTATTTCCTAATGATTTAGCTATATCTAGTTCAAGATTTGGATTTATAGTAATTATAAAATTTATTATTTTTCCTGACATATCATATTTTATATCTAATACATTATCTGATTCTTTTAAAGATGCGATAATTTTATTCATCATATCTTTTTCAAGTTTATATTCTTCGTTTCCCTTTAATCTATCTCCATATTTATCTTTACTATAGTTTGGATATAAAAGATTAAAAAGTCCAAAGAATGCTGAAATTAATAATATTAAAAATACTGTTGAAAATATAATAATTAATTTATGCTTTTTAATAAAAGCCATTTTATTCACCTCAATTGCTAAATAATTATACTATAATTTTTTTATTAAATCAAATTACCTTTTTGAAAGTTCTTCTGTTAATAATTTGTTTAAAATCTGTGGACTAGCCTGACCTTTTGTTTCTTTCATGATTTGACCCATTAAAAACTTTACAGCTCTGTATTTTCCATCTTTAAAATCATTAACAGCATTTGGATTTAAATCTATGATTTTGTTTATAATTTCTAATAGTATATTTTCATCACTAATTTGTTCTATCTTTAGTTCACTTATAACTTGGTCTATGCTTAATTCTTTCTCAATTAATACTGGTATTATATCTTTTGCTTGTTTAGAAGATATTTTCCCTATATTAATATATTCAATTAGTTTTATGAAATTGTCTTGATTAAGCTTCATATCAGATATCTTAATATAATTTTTATTTAAATATCCTAAAACCTCACTAGTAAGGATATTAGCTGCACTTATAGGATTTGTCTTATCAACAACAGTCTCGAAAAATTTGCATAAAGATATATTAGAAATAATAGTTTTAATATTGTTTTCGTTTATTCCTAATTTTCTATATTTTTCTTTTAATTCATCTGCAAGTATTGGCATATTATTTTTTATTTCACTTATCCATTCTTCACTCAAAACTACATAAGGTATATCCGGTTCTGGAAAATATCTATAATCGTTTCCAGTCTCTTTAGTTCTCATAAGAACAGTAGTAAGAGTTTTTTCATCAAATCTTCGTGTCTCTTCTTTTAAAATTTCACCTTTTAAAAGTAGTTCTTTTTGTCTTTTTTCTTCATACTCAATACTTGTTTTAACATGGCTTATTGAACCTATATTTTTAATTTCAATTTTAGTACCAAACTCTGGACTATCGTGTTCCTTTAATGAAATGTTAGCGTCACATCTCATACTACCTTCCTCAATTTTAACATCACTTATACCAAGATATAGTAATATTTCACGAAGTTTTTCAAGATATAAAGCTGCTTCTTCTCCAGTTTCAATAACTGGTTTTGAAACTACTTCGATTAAAGGGACTCCAGCTCTATTTGCATTTAATAAAGTTTTTCCTTCAACATGGATACTTTTACAAGTATCCTCTTCTATTTGAATTCTCTCTATACCAATTTTTTTCTTTTTCCCATTTATTTCAATTTCTAAATATCCATCATAACCAATAGGTGTTTTATTTTGTGTTATTTGGTATCCTTTTGGTAAATCAGGATAAAAATAATTTTTTCTATCAAAGTGCATAACTTTATTTATTTTACAATTAAGGGCTATCGCTGCACTTAATGCCATATTTATAACCTCTTTATTAAGTTTAGGTAAAGTACCTGGATAACCAAGATCAATAACACTAACATACTTATTTGGTTCATTATCAAAAGCATTTAAACTTGAAGAAAAAACCTTTGTATTACTTTTTAATTCAACATGAACTTCAACTCCAATTGTTGGAACTAGCATTATTTTTCACCTCCAGGTTTTAAATGTAATTTAAGTTTATTTTCAATAAAATGGCCTAATTGATACATAACATCTTCTTTAAAATAGTTACCTATTATATGAAGTCCTATTGGTAAATTAGATTTAAAACCAACTGGCATACTCATTGCAGGAAGACCTGCCATATTAACCGGTATAGTTAATAAATCATCATAAAAGCTTTTTAATGCATCATCTATTTTAGTACCAAAAGGGTATGCTACATCTGTATTAGTAGGTCCTATAATTAGATCATATTTTTCAAATACTTTTTTTAAAGCATTAGCCATCTCTCTTCTTAAAAGTAATGCTTTTTCATAATATTTATGGGCATTATCTCCACTTAATACATAAGATCCTATCATCAATCTTCTTTTAACTTCATTTCCAAAACCCTCACTACGTGTGTTTTTATATAATTCTTCAACATTTGTAAAATTACTTGATACATAACCAAATCTTATTCCATCAAAACGAGCCAAATTAGAACTAGCCTCTGCAAGCGCAATTACTTGGTATAAAGGAATTGCATAATCTAGATAATCTATATCAATATTTTCTACGGTACATCCTTCATCTTTTAAAATATCAATTACTTTTCTAACACTGTTTCTAACTTCAGAATTAATTGTATCAGCCATATAATAGTTTGGTACAGCTATCTTTAAACCTTTTATTCCTTTATTTATTAATCTTGTATAATCTATAACCTCTTTTTTAGATGAAGTTAAATCATTTTCATCATAACCGCTTATCACATTTAATAAAAGAGCATTTTCCATTACTGTTCTTGATATTGGTCCTATTTGATCTAGACTTGATGCAAATGCTACTAGTCCGTATCTTGAAACTCTACTATATGTAGGTTTCATTCCAACAACCCCGCAAAAGCTAGATGGTTGTCTTATACTTCCACCGGTATCACTACCTAGTGCTACTATACTTAATCCTGATGATACCGAAGCTGCACTACCACTTGATGACCCCCCAGGAACCACGGTGCTATCCCACGGATTTAGAGTTGCACCAAAATAGCTAGTTTCTCCGGTTGATCCCATTGCAAACTCATCCATATTAGTTTTTCCAATTATAATCATGTTTTTTTCTTTTATTTTATTAATTACTGTAGCATCATATATAGGTATAAAGTCTTCTAACATACGTGATGCACATGTTGTTTTTAAATTTTTAGTAATAATATTATCTTTAATTGCTATAGGTATGCCAAACATAATATTATCTACTTCTTTATTTTCAAGTTCTATTGCTTTATTTATTGCTTCTTCTTTATTAAGCGTTATAAAAGCATTTATATTTGAAGATTCAATTTTTTCAAATGTTTCTAATACTAAATCTATTGGTTTTATTTCCTTGTTTT
Source organism: Mycoplasmatota bacterium (assembly GCA_012840755.1). Lineage (GTDB taxonomy): Bacteria > Bacillota_I > Bacilli_A > RF39 > UBA660 > DUWA01. Next base: position 5,890 of record DUWA01000044.1, read on the forward strand.
TTAATAACTTATTTATTTCTATTATCGACAATTCAGTATATCTAGTCATTTACAACCCTCGGAACTATTATATAATCACCATTAGTATTTTTAACATTTTTCATAATTTCTTCCCTAGATAGCATTCCTTTTTCTATATCTTCATTATAACAATTAATTTGCTCTATAGGACTAATTAATATTTCATCAGTACTTATTTTTGCATTAAATATTTTATCTATTTCAGTCAAAATATCATTTAATTGATTTTGATATTTTTGTATTTCTTTTTCTTCAATTTTCAATCTAGCTAAATCTGCTACGTGCATAACTTGTTTCTCATTAAGTTTCATTTTATTATCCTCCTAATATATTTAGATTGGCATTATTCGATCCATTTGGTTTTAATATTACGGCCTTTATTTCTTTATTAATATTTATATTAACTTTCATATATATACTTGTATCAAAATTTTTAGCAATATAATTTGCGATTAAATCAGTAAGTGAGATTATTTCAATATTATTTAAATAATATGCATTAACATTTATATCAATTTTTGATAACTTATTTTCTACATAAAACCCAATACCTACTGGATATACTTGTTTAAAATAATTGTTAATCTCTG
>DUWA01000045.1 GCA_012840755.1 Mycoplasmatota bacterium
TCATTGCTAAAATACTTCCAAACATATAATTGTGAACATCTATACTTAGTCCTGTTGTTAATGAGGTTGAAGCAACCCCTATTGCTAATGCACTAGTAGATATAAGTGCTATTGCTGCATCACCTTTTATTTTAGAATTTTGACTAATTCTAAGTAATATAAAAGCTGAAATTATAACAAGTGGAACTGAAACAACAAGAGGTGCTAAGTTAAAAGCCATTGCAATTGATAAAGTACCAAACCCAACATGTGCTAAACCATCACCAATCATAGAATAACGCTTTAATACTAAAATTACTCCTAATAATGCCGAACAAAGTGAAACAAGTGTTCCAACAATTATTGCACGAATTATAAAATTGTAAGAAAATAATTCAATTATAATATTAAACATGTTTTTCCCCCAACCAGCATAAACAAGCTTCACTATGATTATAATTATTGGTATCTCCGTAATATATTACCTTATTATTTAAATGTAATATTTTATTAGCATTTTCAAATGCATTATCAATATCATGAGAAATCATAATAATTGTTATGCCTAACTCTTTATTCAATCTTGATATTATATTATATAAATCCTTAGTAACAAGTGGATCTAATCCTGAAACTGGTTCATCTAGTATTAATAATTTTGTTGTAGCACATAAAGCTCTAGCTAATAATACACGTTGTATTTGACCTCCTGATAATTCTTTAAAGGGTCTGTTTTTCAAATGCAATATACCTAATTTCATTATGTTGTCTAAGGCAATTTCTTTATCTTTTTTTGAATAAAATGGTTTAATTCCTTTTTTATTTAAACAACCTGATAGTACTACTTCAAATACTGAAGCTGGAAAATCATTTTGTATTTGATTCGATTGTGGTAAAAAACCAATTTCATTTTTATTAATATTTGTATATTTTATATTTCCTCTATTATATTTTGTAAGTCCTAGAATTGTTTTTATTAAAGTAGACTTACCACTACCATTTTCACCAATTATAGTGATATAATCTTTTTCATTTATTTCAAAACTAACATCTGTTAAAACATTTTTTTTATCGTAATTTACATATAGATTATTTACTTTAATTAAATTCATATCAGTTTAATCCCACTTTCAAGTTTTTTAAATTATTATTCATTATATCTAAATATGTGATACCATCTTGAAATTCTTTTTTTGAAACATTATGTGCAGAATGAAACAGAAGTTGTTTTGCATTTGTTTCTGAACTAATAGTAGAAGAAATACCTTTACCTGTTAATTCTTGATAATATATAACAGGTATATTTTCCTTTTTGATTTCGTTGATCATATCGGTAACTACTTTTAAACTTGGTTCAGCTTCATCTGCGCATGAATCATATGCAGATACATGTTCTAATTTGTAATCACGAACAAAGTAATAAAATGCAAATCTAGATCCAAAATATAATTTATTCCTTTTTCCAGTAGATACTATTTTTTCTATTTTTTTATCTAATGTATCTAGTTCTTTTAAATAATCAGCTGCATTTTTTTCATAATACTCTTTATTGTCAGGATCTATTTTTACAATAGATTCTAAAATGTTTTCAACCATTATTTTTGCATTCTTTGGACTGGTCCAAATATGTGGATCTACCTCATGTTCATGGTGAACAAAATCATTTTCATGGTCATGATCTTCTAAATGATTAATTTCAAATAGTTCTATATTTTTAGAAACATCTAAAATTACAACCTTACTATTATCTAAACTATCTATAACAGTTTGAACCCAAGTCTCCATATTTTCACCAGTGTATATAAATAAATCAGATTTTAATATTTTAATCACATCTGTTGGTGTTAAATCATAAGAATGACTTTCCATACCAGGAGTTAGTAATAACTCAACATCAGCTAAATCTTTTACAATTTGCCTAGTAAAATCATATTGTGGAAATAATGTAGTCATAATTTTTAGTTTTTTTGTATCATTGTTAGTTTTTTCGTTACAACTAGTTAAAATCATAGTAAAAACTAAAATTAATAGTATTAAATATTTTTTCATCTTTCGTCCTCCATAACACATCTTTCACATTTTCCATATAAGACAACTTTAGATTTATCAATAACAAAACCATGTTCTTCCATTATATGTGTATCAACATCATTAAAATAATCACAATCCATATGTAATAGATTATTACATTCAGTACATTTTAAATGATAATGGGTATCACATTTTTTAAAATTATTGATATATTGATAACAGGCTGGTTGTCCATTCTTAATAAAAAATTTCCTAACTTCTCCTTTTTCAACTAATAACTCTAAAAATCTATAAATTGTTGTTTTACCTATGTTATAGCCTGATTTTTTTAAATAAGTATTAATATCATCAATATTTAAATGTTCGTTGTTGTTATTTTTAATAAAATTTAAAATAATTTGTCTTTGTTTTGTATTATAATTATTTTTTTTCATAATATCACCCAATTTGAAAATGAATTTCAAATTCATTTTAGCACACTAAATTTACTTAAGCAACAAAAAAAATAAAATTTTATACTAGTACCTGTCAAATACTCATTAAATTAAAAATAATTTAACTTTTAAATTTAATTTTCTACTGATATGGGGAATTATATCCTAGTTTTTTTTAATATGCTGCTTGTTACAAAGTTCCATCAGTGGAGTATAAAACTTTTTTAATATTTCAATACCTTCGTATTCCTGTTATAATTTTAGAATTTTTTCTTTCGTCATATATTTTTCAACTAACAATGTTACATGTTCTTGAAATATTATATTTTTAAGCTAAGTAATTATAACTAGTCCCATTTAATAATTCCTCAACTATTTTCTTTTTTCCTCATTAGTTCTTTTAATATATTTTTTTCATAATAAAACACCTCTAAAGGTTTACACTTATTTTAACAAATTTGTGTTTTTTATTTAGTGTGAACTTTAAA
>DUWA01000046.1 GCA_012840755.1 Mycoplasmatota bacterium
TAAACATCGAAATGTAATCTTCTCTGCAATATCACGTAAACTATTACGCATTATATATCATCTAGAAACTAACAATGTTAGTTACGATAAAAATAAAATTAGATAAATATTAAGTAGCTAGATATTTGTTTAATAAATACTATTCAATTAACCTAATACATATAGTTAGGTTTTTTCGTATTGATTTGATTATTTACTTGACTTATTAATAGTTATCTCCTATTAGATATAGTTGAATGTAAGAATCCAACATGTTCATTTTAGAATATTTTTTTGAATAATCTGTTATTGAATTTGTAATTGTTTCTTTGTTCATTACAAAATCAGATAACAAATACTCTTTAATCTCATTCAAATTAGCATACTCAAAAAACTTTCCGTAAGGATATACTGCTGTTTCTGAAGTCCCTCCAGTGTCAAATCCTACTATGGGTGTCCCACAAGAAAGTGATTCTATACATGTAGTTGGGAAATTTTCTCTCACACTGAGGATCAAAAAAATATCTGCCAATGAATAATAATCGGCTAAAATAGATTGATTTTCCGTTCTAGGTATCATTAATACATTATCATGTTGCTCAACCTCATCCTCTTTGACACCAATCAGGATAAAGTGGTATGGTGTATCCTTTAGCATATTTGCTAATTCTAAAACCCTTTTTCCACCTTTATGTTCTCCCATCAAATTCGGTGCTACAGATAATATTATTTTTTTATTAAAAAGACAGTGTTTCTGAATTAAATATGATGCATCTTTTGGTTTAAATATTTCTTGATTAATTCCATTATTAATTACTCTTATATCAAATCTATTTAAGTAAGTGTTTTTGATTCTATTAGCTAACCAATTTGAAGGTGAGACAATAGTTAAGTTATTAAATTTTTCAAAACTCTTTTTATATCTTTTCACACTCCATTTACTAAAATCCAATAACCAACTCTTAGGATACTCTCTTTTTCTAGACCAATGTGAATCTTCACTATCACTATACACATGACCTTTTCCTTCATACATGTATTCGCAATGAAATGTCCATATTACTTTAATATTTCTTTTACTTATAAAATTCATAACCATATTTATATTTACAAAATAACCATGTAGTTCATGAATATGAATCACATCGGGATTAAATTTTTCGATAAATCTTATTAACCTGATTGTAGAAATTAAAGAAAAGGAACCATGAATACCGGTAATTCTATTCATTAGAGCATGAAAAGCAGTTTCCATATCTAAACCAAATTTAAAAATATTGGGTTCATTTACTTGAGGACCCCTACCATATGCTATACCTGCTACATGTCCTTGATTTTTTAATTCAGTATATAAATCATATACTATTTTACCTGTGCTTCCCACTTTACATGTAACATCAATTAATAATACTCTCATTCATGTGTTCCTCTCAACCTATATTTAGACTTTTACACCTATTATCTATATTGTCTTTTTTCTTTTCCAAGTAACTGGGCGATTTTGACACCTAGAGCAATAAACTTGGAACTGTTTTTGTAATCTTTGTATGTTTTATTTTGACCATTCATCAATTCTATAAATTCCGATTCAGTAATATTCATCTTATTTGTTATGAACTTCATATCCTCTAAAGCTTGTGCTTCACTGTAAGGTGGATTAGCCAACACATTCAAAGCATCTTCTCTGCTTAATTGATTTGTCAGTATTAAAGATGAAAAGTGTGCTCTTCTCTTATCAAATCCAAATTTTTTAACAAGCCAATAACCTTCATAAAAGCGAGTAAAAATACTTTCAAAATGTTTGTTCGCATATGGTTCATATTCAAACCTACCTGTTAATGTATCTAGTGCATCTTTTTTAGTATACGGTATTAAGTCTAATGGTCTATGAACCTTCATACCTTTAAAGTATCTATAGTATATTTTATATTTAAACATTGAAGTCATTGGTAATTTCTTCAGTTTTGATGTTCCAAACTTTTTATGAATGTCTTTGATCATCTTAATATCATTTTGATAGACCCATTCAATTGGTTCTCTTATACATTCAGTAGAAAAGTTACCTCCTGTTAAAACATGTTTTATCTTATTTTTAACGGCATAATTATAAAGACTTGCAAAAATGACATGGTCTTGTGGCAAATCCTGATATGCAACTTGAGATTTGAAAAACGCAAGCTGAAGATCAGCCATTTCTTCTTTATCTATTTTTATTTTCAATAACTCTATACCCAAACCTTTAACTAGATTATCTATGTTTCTGTCAGCTACTTTAGTATTCCAACCAGTATCTACAGATAAAACTAAAGGTCTTAAAGCTAAAACTTCTACAGCATAGTATAACAAATATGAGCTATCCATTCCACCAGATAAGCCCATAACACAATCATATTTTTTGCCTTTACCATCTTTCTTTATTTGTTCAACTAGTTTATTGAGTCTTTTTCTTCCATCTTCACCAAAATCCCAATTGGGCTTTATATTTTCATAAAAATTATTACAGTGATCACATACTCCATTTTTATCAAATTTAATAACCGAATCTGAAGTATCCATTACACAATTAGTGCATATTTGATATTCCCTAGTTTTTTTACCCATTTTTAAACCACACCTTTTTATTAACATAGTCTATATACCCAATTATTACTCTTAAAACTTTCTCTGAAACATTATCTGCATTGTAATCATCTGCTAATTTTAAAGTATCTTTAGTTTGGCTTTCTAAAACCTTTAAACCTTGAAGTATTCTTTCTTTATTAACTCCAACCATCATTACTGATGCTTCTTCCATAGCTTCTGGTCTTTCATGTGCTTCTCTTATATTTAAA
>DUWA01000047.1 GCA_012840755.1 Mycoplasmatota bacterium
ATAACTCTCTAATTGTTCATCACTATCTGTACTAACTCGGCAATAAGCTGCAACTCGCAACCTTTCAATGCTTTGTGAATTTATTCTATTTATTCTGCCCTTATTCGCTTCAATAATCTCAACCTTCCTACCCATTTTATCACTCCTTTATCGTTGTATCTCTTTCACTTATTGACAACATTTTAATAGTAGATACAAAACTATGCAACATCAAAATCCAAAATTTTGTATTTTTTCTTTAATGTTGCCCTAATTGCATTATATTCTGTCTTATTAATCGCCCTATTGTTTATTAAATTTTGTAACATGGCTAATTGAATAGCATACTTCGTCTGATTGTCAATTTTATACATAAAAACACTCCTTTAAAATTTAAATTTTTCTACGCATAAAAAAAGCCCCGCAAAAGCGGAGCAAAATTCTTCTTTCAGGATTACGAAATATACATTCACTTATTAGTATTTTTCAAGATACTCAATGATAAGGTAAGTTTAGAAATTATCTAATCTACTTTCCCACTTTTAGATTTTCTTCAAAAAATATAAAAATACCCGAGATCAGATCGTGGAACAAAGATCTGACTTCAGGTTACACTATCAAGAAGATTCTTTCAGTGTTCTAAGTTAAGGTTTGAATTTTAGTTAAGATCTTTTTTATCCTCAGTTTTTTCTGTAATACTACTAACATTTATTATTGGATCAGTATCCTTGATAATCCCTAACTAAGTGTTTTTCTTTTCTAAAATACTTCTTCACCTCCTTAACTTATGTTCCACTGAGCGCATTCTTTTGTTCTTGTTTAACAACATTTTAAAAAAATCTTTATCTCTTTGTGAATAAAATATAAAAGAGTTCTTTTCACTTTTAAGCTTGATTGAATAAAAGTGGACTCGGGATGGAGAATAAATTATTGTGTTTTCTGGGGGTTCTTGTAAAATATATCTTAAGTGATTTGAGCCAGAGATTAATTCCCCTAGATGCAGCACTTGGTTCCCGTACTGGGCTCTTAAAAGCGGCTGAGTATTATTTAGTAGTCTTATTCCTGGAAACTCTCTTTGGATTATCTTTAAAAATTCATTTAGATAGTAATTTTTATCTTTAGCTAAATTAGGCAAATACTCTATAGCAAATTTCCAGAGCACAAAATTGGCCTTTTGAATATTGAGCCTATCTTTAAAGTCCCTAGAGATAATATAGTGGGTAGCTGGTGCTGGGTATGATTCAATAAAGTTCTTTGTAGCTCCTATTTCATTACGTCCAAGTTTGTTGCCTAAAATATATATAAAGATTGGGTTCTCATTTGGGATTGCACAAGTAACAGGCATAAAACCCTTAAGTCCATATTCTTCCATGGCTTGACGCTTAGATAGTAAGTTTGGAATTCTAGAGAATAGATTACCTACTAGGTTTGTAACATCTAACTTATCTTCATTAGGAACTACATATCTATAATCTGTAGGGCAACCCACTTCTCTACAACCTAGGCTTGTTGCATAATATATTGCCGATATTCTTTGAGCAAATTTTTTTCCATTTTTCTTGTTCTGTGCATAGTAATATGTGTTGCTAACATATCCATTCTTTTCTAATAATTTCAATCTTGCATATCCAT
>DUWA01000048.1 GCA_012840755.1 Mycoplasmatota bacterium
ATATATTTTATCATTAATTTTTTTCTTAAATATAGTGTTTTAAATCCTTTTGAAATCTCATAAACAATTTTTAATATATTCTTACTTTTTATAGCTTCTTTTATCTCTTTTTTATTAGGACCATAATTTAATAAATATTTAATATCCACTTTATCATCTATCAAAAAAGCAGGTTTATTATAAAGTTTATAAACACAAACTATTTCAACCTTATAATTTTTGGATAATCCGTTTGCTAAAGAACTTATAGCTTTTTCAATTCCACCATATCCTAAATGTAAGGCCATTATAGTTATTTTTTTCATAAAACCACCTACTTATTTTTCTTATTTTTAATTTTCGTAATTTTATTCTTAATTTTTGATATAGCTATATCATGATCTATTACTACATTTGTTTTTAGTACAAATATAATAACTATCAACAATAAAATAGAATAAACAACATAGCCAAGCACTTTATCTTTTAAAACATATACTATAGATGCTATAGCGAATAATATATTTATAAAATATATTATTAATACTGTTTTAGTTTGTGAAAAACTTCTATTTAGCAATTGATGATGAATATGGAATTTATCTGCTTTAGCAATACTCTCTCCTTTTAGAGTTCTTCTAACAATTGCAAATATAGTGTCAAGAATCGGAATAGCTAATACTAAAAGCGGGATTACAAGAGAAGTTAAAGTTATGTTTTTAAATCCTAAAAGTGCAATAACAGATATAATAAATCCCATAAACATACTTCCAGTATCACCGGCAAAAATACTTGCTGGGTGGAAATTATGAACTAGGAAACCTAAAGTTGAGCCAAACATAGTAAATGTTAATATAAAATCTAATCCAAATTTTCCTTGAATAGTTGAAATAATACCAATTGTTAAAAAGTATATTGAACTAATCCCACCAGATAATCCATCAAGCCCATCTATTAAATTGATGCAATTTATACAACCTAAAATAAAAAATATAGTTAAAGGATACGTAAATATTCCAAATTCTAAATATATTCCAAATGCATCTATATTTGACAACAATATTTGGCCATATACCGTTATTACTAAACTCGCAATTAATTGACCGATAAATTTTGTGAAAGCTTTCAATTCGACTATATCATCAATAATACCTGTAATAATTATTATAAAGCTACCAATTAATATTGAGTTCATTTGACTACTTGGTTCTCCAAATATCATATATCCTAATAAAAAAGAAAGAAAGATTCCAAGACCACCTAATTTTGGTGTTGGAGTTTTATGAATATGTCTACCTCTAGGTATATCTAGTGCATTTACTTGAATAGCTATTCTTTTTATAAACGGCATTAAAAGTGTTGATGTTAAAAATGTTATTAAAACCATTAAAAATATTTTATTTGTTATATCTAAATTTCCCATAAATACCTCACTATATAATTTATTTTTTTAGTTTTCTAAAGGAATATAGGAATATTAAAATTATATAGGTTGCCTTATTTGTTAAAAATAAAACAAGTAAGGTAAAATAATTCGATTTGTTATAATTTTTATGAAAATAATACTGACTTTTTTTTAATATCCTATATTTTTTTAAAGAATTTATACTTTTATCAACACTTACTGAATGATTGTGATAAATAATTACCGAGTTATTGATAATAGTTTTTTTATGGATTGTTTTTAATTTCTTTGCTATTATATTTTCTTCGTAATATAAAAACACATTTTCATCAAAATATCCAATATTATTCATATAACTAATTCTAGTTAATAAAAAACATCCTGATACTACATCTACATTAGATAATTTTGTACTATAATGTTTATCCTTATAATTAAGTATTTTTTTTCTTAAATATCTATGTATATAAGGAATATTCATTAAAGAATCTTTTAAAGCTGTTGGGATTTTCCATCCTCTATTAATATATCCATTTTCATCGATTATAGGAGCAACTATATAATATTTATCACTATTAATATTCTTGATTAGTTTTGCTAAATCGTTTTCCTGTTTTATATATATATCAGCATTAGATATAAATATATTAGCATCGTCATAACTTTTTTCTAAATATTTAATGCCATAATTAATTCCAGCACCATAACCTTTATTAATGGTTGTTTTAATAACTTCAATTTTATCATTTTCACATTTTTTTAATATTTGAAAGGAATTATCAGTTGAACAATTATCAACTACTAATATTTTATCTAATACTTTATAGTTTGAAATATTATTTAATAATTTTATGGTCGTTTCTGC
>DUWA01000049.1 GCA_012840755.1 Mycoplasmatota bacterium
AATTAATAATATAATCCATATAAATGCTATTAGATAAGCTTTTAAGTTAAAAAATATTGCACTCCATAACCCATTTATTAATAATTGAATAATATATACCTTCAATGCATTATCATTATATATATTATTTGACTTATATATAATGTAACTTGAAACTCCCATTAATATATATAAAATTGTCCATACAATAGGAAAAATAATGCTTGGTGGTGCAAATGATGGTTTGATTAATGTTTTATAGACATCTGAACTATTTGAAAACATAGCACCAATTACCCCAATTAATAAAGGGACTAAAATACAAATCATTAACTCTTTAATACTATTTTTCATATAATTTCCTCCATTAAATTATATTATTATTTAATGGAAATTATTCATAGTTTATTCAAAAATTGAATGTTCAATTCTTTTTTTAACACTTTTTTGTTAAAATCGTTAATATATTCTTCAGTTTGTTTTAAATGCGTTTCTTGTATATAATTATAATCTCTTAATACATCATTATATATTTTTATAATATCAAAGCCTACATTTTCATTGTAATAGCTTTTTGGATAAACTTCAACCATATTCTTTATATCAAATATATCTGTTATATTTACTAATTTATCATCACCTATATTAAATAGTATTAAGTAATTCAAATTACATATTAACTTATATTTAGAGTTATCAGACATATTAATCATTTTAATTACATTAATCTTGTCTTTATTTTTAACAATATACTCAGTTTGTTTTTCATCATAATTAGTTCTAATGAATATTTTTAATTCTTCATTAATAGCAATAACTTTATTGTTGTCATAATATATATTCATTATAATTCCCCCTTAAGTACATTACTATTATAAAGCATTTATTTATTTTTTCAAGTCATTGTTTTTATTATTTCTATAATGTTCCTGAATTTTTCTTTTTGCATAAACAGTTTTTACTTGATCAATCCATTCTATTTTTGGACCAATTGAATAATCAGCTGTTATAATTTTTATTCTGTCTTGGTTTTTCAATTTATGGTTTAAAGCAACCAGTTCATCATTTACAAAAGCGCTAATAATTTTATTTCCTGTATATTCATCCACTCTATAAGCAAAATCAATTGGTGTTGAGTCTTCAGGAAGTTCTATTACCTCTCCTTTTGCATTATAAACATATATGTTTTTATTAAATAATTCCTTTTTTACGTTATATACAAACTCACTATTATCTATTGAAAGCGAATTAATTTCATTTAAAGATTTAACAAATTGAAATTTTTTAGTTAAATCTTCTTGCATTTTCAATCTTCCTAGTCCTTTATTTATGTGCCAATAAGCTGTAAGTCCATAATTATTAATTCTCTCCATATCTTTTGTTCTTATTTGTGCTTGTACAAATCTTTCTTCTGGCCCAAATAATGTTGTATGAATTGAACTATACATATTAGTTCTTGGTAAAGAAATATAATCTTTAAATTTTTCATTAAATGGATGATAAATAGAATGTATATTCCCGAGTGCATGATAACATGCTTTTATATCATCAACAATTACTCTAATGGCTATTAAATTATGTATATCATATAAATTATAATTATTTTTAATTTTTTGATAAACACTATATA
>DUWA01000050.1 GCA_012840755.1 Mycoplasmatota bacterium
ATATCTGGAATATATTGAAAAAATGGAAGAAATGAACTTAAATATTGCTAGTGAATATTTGATCATAGCAGCAGAGTTAATTGAGATGAAATCTAATATGCTGTTACCAAAACCAAAACTAACAGAAGAAGAAGAATATGAAGAAGATCCTAAAGAAAAATTAATAAAAAGATTATTAGAATATCAAAAATATAAAGAGATGTCTGGAATATTTAAAAATATGGAAGATGATAGAAAAAACTTTTTTTCCAAAGAACCTAGTAATTTGAAAGAATATGAAATTGAGGTAATTCCTAAATTACCAGAAGATTTATCGCTCACAGATTTGCTCTCGGCTTTTGAAAAGTTTTTAAAAAGAAAAGAATATGAAAAACCACTTAATACAAAAATAACAAAAAAAGAATATTCTGTTTCTGATAGATGTATAGAAATAAAGAAAATTATAAAGAAAAGTAAAAAAATTGATTTTTTTGAATTGTTTGAAGAAATTTCTAGAGAATATGTTGTTGTTACATTTTTATCAATTTTGGATTTGGCGCGTAAACATGAAATAATCATAAAACAAGATAAAAACTTCAATCAAATTTTAATATATGACAAGGATGTGGAACAAAAAATATGATGGGAATAATAGAGGGATTATTATTTTTAGCAGGGGACGAAGGTATATCTATAGATACATTAATTAGTATATTAGAAACAGACAAGGAAACAATTCATAATCTAATCGAAAAGTTGTCTAATAAATATTTAAGTGATGAACACGGAATAAAGTTAGAATATTTAGGAGAAAAATACAAATTAGTCTCTAAAAAAGAGTATAAAGAATATTACCAAAAACTAATAGAAATTGATAATAATGATTTTTTAAGTCAATCAGCTCTTGAAACATTAGCTATTATTGCTTATAATGAGCCAGTTACAAGGGTAGTAATAGATGAAATAAGAGGGGTAAGTAGTTCCCATATGGTTAGAAAACTTCTTTCAAAAAATTTAATTAAAGAAGTGGGACGCTCTGAACTACCGGGAAGACCAATATTATATGCAACAACCTCTGACTTTTTAGATTATTTTGGCTTAGGATCAATAAGCGAACTGCCTGAGATTGAAGTTACAGAAACACAAAACGAAGAATCAAATTTATTTGAATCTAGATATAAAGAAGAAGATTAAAAATTTTATAATATAATGGAAATGAAATTAATAAGAAAGAGACATTTTATTAATTCATTTCTTTTTTGTAAGATAAGATTTTTTTAATAAAATTTATAAAAAATATATTAAAAATACATAAAGGTATGCTATAATGTTTTTATAAAAATTGCTCGTGTGGTGAAATTGGTAGACGCGATAGACTCAAAATCTATTATCAATGAGATGTGCCGGTTCGAGTCCGGCCACGAGCACCATTGACGAATCTGTTCGAACTATTCGAACTTTTATATATGAATCAATCAGAAATGATTGATTTTTTTAGTTGTTAAAAAAATCATAGAAAGGATTTGTCTATGGTAAATATTATTAAAGAAGA
>DUWA01000051.1 GCA_012840755.1 Mycoplasmatota bacterium
AAAGATAAATTAAATGCAAATGATAGAATAATATATTTTGACGAATAAATGTAATCAATATATTATTAACAAAAGGGGGGTGCTTTATGACAAAAAAAAATATTGGTCTTACATATGAAATATTTTTAAAAAAAATTAAATCATATATAAAAGACAAAGAACAATTAAAACTTATTGATAAAGCATATAATTATGCTAGTGAAAAGCATTTCGGAATAAAAAGATTAACCGGTGAGGATTATATTGTACATCCTTTAAATGTGGCATATATTTTAACAGAAATAAGTGCAGATAGTGCAACTATTTGTGCTGCTCTTTTACATGATATTTTAGAAGACTGTGATGTTACGAAGGAAGAACTGGCAGAAGATTTTACATTAGAAATAGCTAGTTTAGTTGATGGTGTTACAAAAATTAATAAACTTAATTTTGAAAGTAGTAATAGTGCTATGATTGCAACTCATAGAAAAATACTTGTAGGTCTTTGCGAAGATGTTAGAGTTATTATTATAAAACTGGCTGATAGGCTTCATAATATGAGAACACTATGGGTTCATTCTGAGAAAAAACAAAAAGAGATTTCAAAAGAAACATTAGATATTTTAACCCCTATCGCACATAGACTTGGTATGAATCAAATTAAAAGTGAGCTTGAGGATTTATCTCTTAGATATTTAAAACCAGATGTATACTTTTCTATAGTTGAACAGCTAAATCAAACAAAATCAGAACGTGATTCTGTTGTTTTAGAGATGTTAAACAAAGTATCTGAAATGTTAAATGAATATAATATTAATCATTCTATAAAAGGGAGAGCTAAAAGTATATATAGTATATATAGAAAATTAGATAAAGGTAGAAAATTTAGTGATATATATGATTTATTAGCACTTAGAGTCTTTGTAGACACGGAACAGGAATGTTATCAAGCACTAGGTATCATTCATTCTAAATATCGACCAATTCCAAAAAGATTCAAAGACTTTATTGCGATGCCAAAAACAAATATGTATCAGTCTTTACACACAACAGTATTTGGACTAGATGGGTATTTGTTTGAAATACAGATAAGAACATACCAAATGGATGAAATAGCAGAACTTGGTATTGCTAGCCATTGGTCATATAAAGAAGGTGGAAAGTCTTTGCTTCAAAACACAATGGAACAAAAATTACAATTCTTCCGTTCAATTATTGAGTTAAATAATGAGGAAGCGAATGATGAGGAATTTGTTAAATCTGTTACTGAAGATGTATTTAAAGATACAATTTACGTATTTACACCAAAAGGAGATGTAATAGAGCTTCCTAACGGTGCTAATCCAATTGATTTTGCATATAGAGTACATAGTGGTGTAGGTGAAAAAATGGTTGGAGCGATTGTAAACAACAACATTGTACCTTTTGATTATAAACTAAAAGACAATGATATTATTAAGATAATAACTAATAAAAATTCTATCGGTCCAAGCCGTGAGTGGATTAACATGGCACATACTACTCAAGCTAAAAATAAAATAAAAGCATTTTACAATAAACTTGATAAGGAAGAGTATTTTAAAAAAGGTGAAGAAATTTTATCAAAGTATTTAAGAAAGAAAAAAATTCCTATTCAAGAATTTTTAGAAACTGAGAATGTTAATAAAATATTAGAAGAATTTAAATGCGGGGATCTAAAAGAGTTATACATTAATATCGGAACCGGAAAATATAATATAGGAAGTATAGCTAATTTTATATATAACGATACTGAAACTAAAGAACAAATAATCTTAAAGAAAACCAAAAACAAAGAAGTTACACTACCTATTATTAAAAAAGACATCATTGTTGAGGGGATTGATGAGATAAAAATAAATATAGCTTCTTGTTGCAAACCTGTTCCTAACGATAGAATTGTTGGATATATCACAAAAGGAAAAGGAATTACAGTTCACAGAATGGTTTGTCCAAACGTAAGCGATCTTGAGGAAAGAATTATAAGTGTAAGATGGAATGAAAAAACTAATAGAAGGTATCCAACAAATATCTTAATAACAGCAACGGATTCTAAAAATATTTTACTTAAAATAATTTCTAAAACAGCCAACAGTGATATAACTGTTGAAAGTATAAATACATTACATACAAGTGCAAATCATATGTATGAAATTACTGTTCTTGTGGATAATAAAGAAAAATTAACAAAATTTATGAATGATATATCATCTATTAAAAACATAGTTGATGTAAAAAGAATAATAAAATAGGAGGATTTTATGAATAATAAACTTGATTATAAATTACTTAACTTTGCTATATTAGTTTTTATCATATTTTTAATCTATCAAACAGGCGGATTATGGATTGGAGTAATTTCTAAAGTTATAACAATAATCTTTCCTTTCTTTTTAGCATTCGTATTTGCATATGCTTTTTATCCTATATT
>DUWA01000052.1 GCA_012840755.1 Mycoplasmatota bacterium
AATTCAAAGATACATTTAAAATATTATACAACTGTGAAACATGTAATCAAAATCATAAAAATATAATGGCCAGTGATGATGATATGGATCTAATAATTATGCTTTCATACAATAAAAACTAATGAAAAATCATTAGTTTTTATCCTATAATTTCACTAATCTTCGGAAGTAACAACACGAATACCATAAGTAATATAAATAACACTATAATAAAGGCAACACCTTTGTTGTTGTTTTTATTTGTAATATCGTTATTTTGCTCTTCTTCTAATTGAAAAGGTGAAAATCTTGTGGTGCGTGATAATGCATCTTCCATTATTTCATCTTTATTTATTTCAATACTTAAACTTGGATCGAACATTGGTTGTTCCATATACTCTGCTTTAGGAATATTTAATTTATTACTTTCATCTTCATTATTCTCTTCAAAATCAATAATTTCTTCTATATCATTTTTTAAAATTTCATTAATACTATTTTCATCATTAGTTGTTATATTATTTTCAAATTTAAAATCATATTTAAATATATCAGTATCATCTAGTTTTTTTTCATCATTATTAGGCTTATCATCGATACTAATTTCTTCTAAATCATCTAATATTTCAACATCGTCAAATTCATTATACATACTTGCACCTCGCAATCTTTATACATTATATCAAATAATATATTAAAAATCAAAATAAATATTAAAAAGTGATTATAAATTATCACTTTTTAATATTTTATCTAGCATATTCAATTTGTTAATATCCATATCAGGAATTTCTTTTAATCTATACTTAATATTTAGTTCATCATATTTCGAATTTCCAAAGGTTTTATACGGTAATAACTCTATTTTTTTTATGTTCTTTAATGGTTTTATAAATTCTTTTAATCTTGTTATATATTTTTCATTATCATTAATAGTAGGAACAATTACCTGTCTAAGCCACATATCTTTATTTTTTTGTTGACATAAATTTAAAAATTTAATTGATTCCTCAATATCTCTTCCTGTGATACTTTTATAACCTTCTTGATCTATAGCTTTAATATCAAAGATAACTAAATCTGTATATTCTAATACACTTACATAATTACCACAACCATATCCGGCAGTATCAATAGCTGTATGGATATTATTTTCTTTACATTTTTTTAATATAGCAGTCAAAAAATCAGGTTGTAATAAGGGTTCTCCACCAGAAAATGTTACTCCACCCTTTTCTCCAAAATAATTTTTATATCTTGCTATTTTTTCATACAATTCGTCAACAGTAATAAGCGTTTTCGTATTATTATTCCATGTTTCTGGATTATGACAGAATATACACCTTAATGAACACCCTTGAAAAAATACTACTAACCTAACTCCAGGTCCGTCTACAAGCCCCATTGTTTCTATTGAACTAATATTGCCTTTCACTAAATCACCTCATGGAAAGTTCTATCTATTACTTCTAATTTTTGTTCATAACTAAGCCTATTAAAATTAACTGCATATCCAGATACCCTAATAGTTAAATTTGGGTGCTTATCTGGATTGTTTAAAGCATCTATTAATGTATCTCTGTTAAATACATTAATATTTAAATGATGTCCTTTTTGTTTGAAATAACCATCTATTATATTTACTAAATTATCTATTTGATTATCTAAATTTACTCCAAGAGCTGATGGAACAACTGAAAAAGTGTTAGAGATCCCATCTTGACATACGTCTTTATATGGTAATTTAGAAACTGAGTTTAATGACGCTAATGCTCCACAACAGTCTCTTCCGTGCATTGGATTTGCTCCTGGTGCAAATGCAACTCCTTTTTTTCTTCCATCTGGAGTCGAACCTGTTTTCTTTCCATATACAACATTTGAAGTTATAGTTAGTACTGATAAAGTATGTATGCTATTTCTATACAATGGATGGGTTTTTAATTCATTACTAAATTTTTCAACCACCCAGACTGCAATATTATCTACTAAGTCATCATCATTTCCATATTTCGGATAATCTCCGTCTATTTCAAAGTCTATTGCAATTCCTTCTTCATTTCTAATAGGTTTAACTTTTGCATATTTAATTGCTGATAAACTATCTGTCACAACAGAAAGACCAGCTACCCCAAACGCCATTAATCTATCTACTAAAGTATCATGAAGTGCCATTTGACTTGCTTCATAAGCATATTTATCGTGCATATAATGAATAATATTCATCGCATCTACATATGTTTTCGCTACTTTTTTAAGCATTTTTTGATAAGCTTCTTTAACTTTATTATACTCTAGGTATTCATCATCCATGATATCAAACCCATCAACTATCTTCATACCCGATATTTCATCAATTCCACCATTAATAGCATATAATAATGCTTTTGCTAAATTACATCTAGCACCAAAATATTGCATTTGTTTTCCAACTTTCATTGCAGACACACAACATGCAATAGCATAATCTGTCCCATAAATCGGTCTCATTATGTCATCATTTTCATATTGTATTGCATCTGTTAAAATAGAAATTTTTGAACAATATTTTTTGAAGTTTTCTGGTAAATATTCGCTCCATAAAACTGTCATATTTGGTTCAGGTGCTGCTCCTAAATTTATTAATGTATGTAAATATCTATATGAGTTTTTTGTAACTAAAGATTTTTTCTCATCAATAACACCTGCTATAGCTTCCGTAACCCAAGTTGGATCTCCTGCAAAAAGTTCATTATATTCAGGAGTTCTTAAATGACGAGCAATTCTTAACTTTATAATAAATTGGTCAATTAATTCTTGTGCTTCTTCTTCAGTAATAAGATTGTTTTTTAAATCTCTTTCAATATATATATCTAAAAATGTAGAAGTTCTCCCTAAACTCATTGCTGCCCCATTATTCTCTTTTATAGCAGCTAAATATCCAAAGTATAACCACTGTACTGCCTCTTTTGCGCTACTAGCAGGATTTGATATATCAAATCCATATTTTAAGGCCATTTTTTTTATATCCTCTAAAGCTCTTATTTGCGTATTTACCTCTTCCCTTAAACAAATTACTTCAGAATTAATATTATCATTTAAAATAGTATCTAAATCTTTCTTTTTAATTTCAATTAGATAATTAATTCCATACAAAGCAATTCTTCTGTAATCACCAATTATTCTACCCCTACCATATGCATCAGGAAGACCAGTAACAAGTCCTGACTTACGAGCTAATCTAATCTCTTTTGTATATGCATCAAAAACACCATCATTATGAGTCTTTCTAAATTGTTTAAAATTTTTTTCTAATTCCTGGTTCATTTCATATCCATATGCTTGAAGTTCTGCTTCAACCATTCTTATACCTCCATATGGATTAATAATTCTTTTTAATGGTTTATCTGTTTGAAGCCCTATAATAACTTCATTTTCTTTATCTATATAGCCTGGTTCAAAGTTATTTATCCCTGATATAGCATTTGTTTCTATATCCATTACTCCCTTTTTTAATTCCTCTTTTAATAACTCTTGAACTTTATCCCATACTTTTTTTGTTTTTCTACTTATTGGGGATAAAAAAGAGTCATCTCCTTTATATTCGCTATAATTGTTTAAAATAAAATCTTCAACATTAATTTCATTTTTCCAATTATCACCTTTAAATTGTTTCCATGATTCCATTGCATTACCTCCATTCTCATGTATAAAAATTATAACATATATCGACTATTTTTTACATAAATTTTAACAATTTAAATGTTTATTGTAATTTAATAGATTAATGTTTTTTTATAATGATATTTAATCATAAAAAAAATGTATTATTTTTTATAATACATCCTTTTACTAACTATTTAGTTTTTGTTCTAGATCTTTCTCATACCAAATGTCTATATTTAACTCAAGTGCCTTATTATATTTGCTACCTGGGCTATCTCCAACAATCACAGCATATGTTTTACTACTTACACTACTACTAATATTTCCACCTAGTTCTTCAATAACTTTTTTTATTTCATCTCTACTATAATTATTTAATGTTCCAGTAATAACAAATGTTTTTCCACTAAATCTACTATCATTTAATATATTACCTTTATATAACATATTAACATTATGATTCTTTAATTCATTTATTATCTTTAAATTATTATCATCTTTAAAGTACTCATATATACTTTTAGCAATTCCCTCTCCTACGTCCTTAACATTTAATAATTCTTCATACTCTGCTTCAATAATAGCATCAATACTTTTGAAATATGCTGCAAGCATTTTAGATGTTTTAGATCCTACATGTCTTATTCCTAGTGCATAGATTAATTTTTCTAGTGAATTTTCTTTACTTTTTTCTATACTATTTAATAAATTGTTAATACTTTTTATTCCAAAACCCTCTAACGCAATTATTTCATTTTTATATTCGTTTAAGTTATATATATCATATACGTTATGAATGAGTTTTTGATTATAAAAATCTTCTATTATTCTTACTCCTAATCCTTCTATGTTCATAGCATCTCTACTTGCGAAGTGTATAAGACCCTCAATTTTTTTAGCATCGCATTTATCATTTAAGCAATAGTATGCTGCTTCATTTTCATTTTTTACAAGAGCAGTATTACATATTGGACAATTAGATATCATTTTAAATTTTATTTCAGTTCCATCTCTTCTATCATTTAAAGATTGTTCTACTCTAGGAATAACATCGCCTGCTTTTTTTATAATAACTGTATCATTTTTTCTAATATCCTTTGAAATAATATATTCTTCATTATGAAGCGTCGCACGTGATATTAAAGACCCCGCTAATCTAACTGGCTCTAAAACAGCATTAGGAGTAACCATCCCGGTTCTTCCTACTGTAAAAATGATGTCTTTTAATTTTGTCGTAACAGTAGTAGCAGGAAATTTGTAAGCTGTTGCCCACTTAGGATATTTTGCTGTAAATCCCAATTTTTTTTGATCATTAATATTATTAAGTTTTATTACAATCCCATCGATTTCATATGGCAAACTATCCCTTTTATCTGTCCAATTATTTATAAAAAGTAACAATTCATCGAGAGATTTTACTTTTATAGTATTTGGATTAATATTAAAACCTAACTTTTCCATATATTTTAATGATTCATAATGATTATTTATTCCATAATCCTGTGCGTTAGGTAGGTGGTATATAAAACAATCCAGTTCTCTTTCAGCTGCAATTTTAGAATCTAATTGTCTGACACTACC
The DNA here is from genome assembly GCA_012840755.1 of Mycoplasmatota bacterium. Taxonomy (GTDB): domain Bacteria; phylum Bacillota_I; class Bacilli_A; order RF39; family UBA660; genus DUWA01. Next base: position 5,203 of record DUWA01000052.1, read on the forward strand.
CGCTGCGGAATTTCTTGGATTAGCAAACAACTGCTCACCATTTTTTTTTCTTTTCTCATTTAATTTATTAAATGCCTCTATTCCCATAAATATTTCGCCACGAACTTCAATATCAATTTTCTCATTTAAAAATAAGGGTACAGATTTAATTGTTTTTACATTGTGTGTTATATCCTCACCAACTATACCATCCCCACGGGTAGCTCCCTTTATAAGTTTTCCATCCTTATACAACAATGAAACACTTAAACCATCAATTTTTAATTCACATACATATTCTATGTTTTCAACTTTTTTTTTTATTTTATCAACAAAACCTATTATTTCATCTTCATTAAAAACATTACTTAAACTTAACATAGGTACTTCATGTGTGACTTTATTAAATGAATCAATAACTATTCCACCTACCCTACCAGTTGGGCTATTTTCAAAAATAAGATCGGGATTTTCTTTTTCAAGTTTTATTAGTTCTTGCATATATCTATCATATTCTTGATCAGTTAATGTAGGTCTATCAAGAGCATAATATTCGTAATTAGCTTTATTAATAATTTCTATAAGTTCTTGCATTCTATTTTTTATCATAATCTCACCATAATTATTATATCATGAAATGAAAAAAGACATATAAAAATATGTCCTTTAGAGTTATATTCATCTTTATTAAAAATTATTATTGATCTAGCTGAATACAAAAAGGATTATCTAGATCAACTCCATCGATTTCTATTATATTTAGAAAAATTTGCAATATCAATGGAACTATAAATATTATTACTGCAGAGATAAGTCTTTTAACAAATTTTTGACCTGCTTTTTTATTTGCATCAGCTTCGTCTGAAAAAACTGCTTTTGCAAAATCAAACATACCTAGTCCAATAGCTAAAATTACCCCACCATACTTGATAATATCTAATATCCATCTTAATTTATCAGCCATTTCAACAGACATTACACCACAGACTTCATTTCCACCAGTTTGGTCTTCTTCTTCAACAGGAGCCTCAGGTTGAGGATTTTCAATTTCATCTTGATTTGGTACTTTATCGGTTGTTAGTGGAATAAAGACCCCACTACCTTTTGCTGTTAGTGATACTGCACACATACTAACCTGTCTTGTTGTACAAATAAAGTATAACTGACTTGGACATCCATTCAAGGCGTTTAATTCATCTACTGAAAAATATACAGCTCCTAATGAATAACCATCTAATTGAATAATATATTTTTCACTATTAAAGCTCAAATAATGGTTTCCATATTGACAAACATTATCATATACAACAGGAGTTTCGTCCTGTTCGTATGTTGAGCTAACTAACTCTATTGAGCGGTTGGTATCCTTACTTTTAGTATGTGAAATCTTAACTGATCCAATTCTATTAGATCCAACCGTTATATTATACCATAATTCATTTAAGCATTTTAGTTTACCATCATTATCTTGAAAGTTTCTTACTGTTAGATTGTTAGAATATATTTTTGTTCCAACAAGATATCCTACTTTTGTTTCAATATTATTATCTTCAATAGTAACTGTTATGGTTGTATCATTCACGCTATATTTACATACAGCTTTTCCAGCTTTTACGTCACTATATCCAAACATAAATGTAATCATTACTACAACAAATATAAATAAAGTATTTTTTTTCATTTTACTCCCCTAACTATTAATTCTAATATATTTCTTTTTATTATTCCATGTTTAAATATTTTGTGAACATGCTAATTCTACTTTAAA
>DUWA01000007.1 GCA_012840755.1 Mycoplasmatota bacterium
ATAATATATTTATGTAATCATATATAATATTGCCTCTTTTATATTTAATAGAATCTAATACACTTTGCAAATCTAGCAAATTAATTAAAATATAGTCCTTGCTTGTAACTTTTTTCTCACCTATTTTTATAACTATAGTATCATTTTTTTCATTAATAGCTTCATCAAAATATCTATAGAAATTTAAAATTTGTTTTTTGTTATTATATATAACATTATTTTCTTTTAATATTTGAACATCAGTAATTATCAGATTGTTTTTTACTAGTAAATTAATCATCTTCATCTCCTTTAAAAATAACTAACTCATTTCCTCCTACTATCGTTTCATATAAATTTTGTTCTCCTCTTAAGTATAACATGCTTTGAAATTGTTTTTCTGTTAATTTAAAAGCAATTACACTTCCTTTTTTAGGGACAATTTTTTGCAATTTATTATGTATTTGTGTAAATGATGAATCATTTGATAAAACTTTAATATATACAGAATATTGAAGCATGTAAAAACCATTTTTCTTTAATTGATTATGAAATTTATTATATATTTTACGATCTATTTCATCTATTGTTGGTAAATCATATATAAGTATCAGTCTCATTTGTCTATAATTGTTAATATAATTCATAACAACTCAGGAAATATTATTTTACTAATATCTCCTTTTTCTAAAAAATTAAACATATTTTGTAAATACAAAGGTATACAATTATATATTTTTTGTTCCATATTATTATATAAAACCTTCTTATTTATTATGTTAACGAGTTCAATTTTTAGATTTGTTGTAAAATATTCTTCTTCATTTTGATTTAATATATGATATACATAATAATCAATTATTGGTCTAAAAACTTCAATGAAATCATCCGCTAAATTAAAATGATTGTATTCACTTCTGTGAAATATTCCAAAACAAGGGATGTACCCTAGTGCAACTATTTCTTGTGAAATTTTTGATCTTATTATCTGATAAGCATAATTAAGTGAAAAATTAATCATATCATCATTAAATCTTTTAAAATTTTTTCCAAATAGTTCCTTAAAATATACTCTACTTGCTAATCCCTCTCTATTTGTTACATCACCTAAATCAATACTATTAATGTACGAAGTTAAAATGTCTTGTTTGTCTGTTTTATTTGTTTTTTCTAATGTAACAATTTGTGATTTTATTTTTCTTTTAACAATTTCTGTCCATAAAAATAATTTTGTATCTCTTTGCCAATTAACTTGATTATATATATTTTTTGACGCTCTACTATGGTTATATAACGTGTTGATACTTCCTACTGGCATATGTGATGTATTATTCAAAATAAATGTTATTCCTTTTTCACATATTTCAGTTAATAACTTTAAAGAAACACTACATCTTGGATCCTCAATTATAATTATACTTATTTCATCTAAATTAATCCAAAAGTGTTCATTTTTATAATGTACTACAATATTATTTAAGTCTAAATTAATTCTCGAAGCTTGATCTATAATAACGGTTCTAAAAGCCATAAAAAAGAAAAAAGGACACGGGTTTTACGTGTCCTTTTGGGTTCCTCATAAAGAGTTATAATAGGAAACCCTGTGTTATTTGAGTGGTATAAAACCACAATTTAATTATATACTAATATACTTTTTCTGTCAACCTTCGGTGCTTTTTTCCTAAAATATCAAAAGAATATAGTGTGAATTCTTTATCACTTCTTCTAAAATAATCACCATTCTTTAGAGTAATGGCATTTGCTGTTTTATGAAAGCATTGATAAATTCCTTTAACTATTTTCCCATTACTTTTTGTAATTTCTATATAATCACCATTATAAAGATCAACAACATGCCTAACTCTCTTATTACCTATATATTTTTCATAGTTTTTTTGATAATAGTGATCATATTCTTTTATTGTTTTTTTAATTAAATTCATAGAAATAGAAAAAATAGGTAAGAACACAAACTTATTATTATCTAGGTCTATAAATATTCTCGTGCAGGCTTGACTTAGGCTATCAAACCCTATTTTTGTGCTATCTTTTAATATTATGTTTTGCTTCTTTAGTAAATAAGGATCATTTATTATAGAATAGTATCTTAAACGTTTAATATATGGACCATTATTTTTTTTAGAAGGAACTTTAATACCATATAGATATCCATCAATTATTATATCATTTGATAAACTATTTACTTCTCTTACATAATTTACAAATGGATTCCCTTTTTCATTTTTATATTTTTCATATATGTCTTTTATGTGATTAAATAATTCCTTGTTGTTATCGTAACATAGTAAAGTCATATCCTTATTATTCATAAGTTTTTCAAATCTTTCTTTTTCTGATTTATTAGAAAAATCAATATTATATATATTATCTATTTGATCAATTTTATATGTCTTACCGTCTTTTTCTATAATTTTATATATGTTTGCATTTGCTAATTTTCCTTGTGGATTTTTAATAGTTTGGAATGAAATCGGTGTATTATCTTCATTTATTCTTTTTATGCTTTCGATAGAATGTGCTAAAGAAACATTTGTTAAAAAAGTAATTTTTTCACCTATCTTTTTGCTATTAAATATCCAAAATTTATCATTATTTTGGGATTCAATTATAAGTTCTCCAATACTTGTATTAGTAATACTTGCCACTATTGCTGCATCAACAGCGTGATGATAATCACCATCATTTCTATCTTTTTTAAGACCATAAGTATTCCTTAACTTGCTTGTTAATTGACCAGGTGTAGAAAGTGTTTTTATTTTTTTACCATTAGTTATAGTTTCTAAATAATAATTAAATATCTTAATTTGATTTACAAGTTCAGATGTTGCATATGCAGTGTCTCTTAAA
>DUWA01000053.1 GCA_012840755.1 Mycoplasmatota bacterium
ACTATACCAGAGGTAACACAGGAACAATTAGATTTTGCTAATGATATTACAACTACTTTAATTACTGACAAAGATAGCACTAAAATAAATGTAGTATCTGCCCCTTGTGGCTTCGGCAAAAGTGTATTAATAAGAAGTTATCTTAAAGCTAATATTTTCCACAATAGCTTTGGTGGCAAATATAAAGGTGATGGATTTGTAATAGTTACGGATATGTTAGATAGATTTTTAGACTATGAAAATGATACAGGGCTAGAAGGCTATTACTACCAAATGAGGCATGATAAGAATGAAAATTTTCAAAGGCAAGTAATAGAACAACAAGAATATCCTATCTTGCTTATGACAACTCAAAAATATTTCATGCTGAATAACAGTGAACGCAGTTTCATATTCAAATGGAATTATGGTAGAAGGAATACTATTATATTTGATGAGAAACCATTATTTTACACTATCAACGAAATAGATAAGAAGTTTATAAATGATATAGACAATGAAATAGATAAAATACTTGAAACAGATGATAAAAGGTTTCTAAATGATGAAATTAAATATCTACGGGACTACCTAGAAAACGAAAAGGGTAGACTATCTAATAATTCCACTGAAAATGTATATTGCTATTGGAAAGGTATAAGAGAAAATATAGGGACAGATGATAAAAGATTTATAGAATTAACCGACAAATATCTATCCCAAGAAAGTAAAAATAAGATAAAAGTAATAAAAGATATATTGGAAAATGGTGCTGTATTCGTAAATAAGAAAACTAAAAGTGCCACTGACAGTAGAAAAATATTCTTCACAGTTACAGATAATAAGCCGGAATTTTATCTTGATAAAGATAAAGCTAAGATATGGGTATTTGATGCTACAGCAGATGTTGATGTTGAGTACCAGAAAGATTATATAAATATGATTAAGATAAAATATAGCAAGAAATTTAAAGTCAACATCAAAAACATAGATATTTCTACAAGTAAAAACAATATGAGGGAAACTAATAATATACAGATATTAAACAAATACCTTACTAAAGACTTTGATAAAGAAAATGCTTTAGTAGTAAGTTATAAAGAGCATATCAATAAACTAGGATATAAGTTTAAACATAGAGATTATTTTGGTGGAATGAAAGGAACTAATAAATACAGGGAATGTACTCAAATGGCACACATAGGCTTAAACAGGTTTTCTGACATAGGATACTTACAAATATACTTAGCTTTATATCCTGAAGTATATCAACATATTCAAGATAAACTAGATTGCTCTAAGTCAATTTTGAATAAATTATTAGAAATGGAGTATGGTAATTTCACTAACAAAAGGATGTATAGACTGATGTATTCTAAATTATTAGTAGATGTAGAACAAAATATATTCAGAACTAAATTAAGAAATTATAACAATAAGGATAGAGTATACATATATTTGTTTTACAATTCTAATACATATGCAGAATTAAACAATTCATTAGTAAAAAGGTTAAGTATAAATGAAATAACTTCAGATGTCCCACCAGAGATATTAAAACATAAAATATTAAGTAGGGATAACGAAAAGCCTAGCGTAGCACAAAGGATAGTAAGTTGGTTTAGTGAAAATGAAGGGTATGGAGAGATAAAGACTGGGGATTTGCTGAAACAAATAGGAATAACCAACAATCAATTATGTAGTGCTAGGCGAGATAATATTTCTTTAAAAAATTTAATGGACAGTAAAAAAACAAAAAGAGGAATATATAAAGTATAGTGAGTATTCCCTAATAGTATATATTAGGGAACCCCCATTAAACTATTTATCTTTTCCATTGTATATGGAAATTTAAACCACCATACTATTTTAATAAACTAGACAATTAATTAAAATATAAAAATAAATAAAAAATATTCTGCATTAGCTTGGAACTATTTTACTGTATATTATTTTAGTGTTAGTGACTTTTTTTGTAAAATAGTTTCAAGGTAATGCGTAAATAAAACAAATTTTGTATATTTGTTTTATTTACTAGAGGTGTAAGATAAAATAATATTTCAAAGACAGGTGGTTGCTATACCCGACAACCTAGAGATATATTTCAAGCTATACAGTATACATACCATAAATAGGAAATTTCCTGCTAATCTATACACACAGCATAGAATTCCCCCATAGTTGTTAAGGATATTATTTCGTGGTTGTAAAAGGATAAGATAAGTAAGACGCTGGCTAACATATGCTGAAGCACCATAAGGCATATATTTTAACGCCAGCGTCTTTTTGTGATATTGTGTAAAAATGTCATTAATATTATATCACAGGAAAATTAATAAAACAAGGGAGGGTGTATTTTCAATATACTAAAAATATAACAGAAAGAGGGTAGTAATTATGGAAAAATTACCATGCGATGCACATGCTGAACAAATAAAAACACTTTTTAAACAAGATGAGGCTTTAGAAGAAAAGGTAAAAGAGGCGGATAGTTTAAATAAAGCTATACATAACCTTGATAAAAATATGGCTTTACAAACACAATTACTGGAAAATGTAGTAGAACATAATGATAAACAGGATAGAAGAATGAATGAACAACAAAAGACAATTGTAAAAATAAATGAAAATCTTAC
>DUWA01000001.1 GCA_012840755.1 Mycoplasmatota bacterium
TATTTAATACTTAATATATCATTAGATACACTAACACAACTTACATTATCAATTATTTTCACATTATTCTTAATTTTATATTCACAGCTTTTACAGTGTATTCCTTTAATTTTAAAATATATTTCTTTCATTAGTTAAATCTTCCAATTAATTTCATTACTTCATCAATAATATCATTATTACCTTTATTGATTTCATCAACTACACACGTATGCATATGATTTTTTAAAATGTTGTTTCCAAGACTTTTAATTGATTTTTTAATTGCAACCATTTGTATTAATATATCATCACAATATCTATCGTCATTAATCATTTGCTTAACACCTCTAATTTGTCCTTCAATTTTATTAAGTCTTATTATTATATCTTTTTTTTCTTTAGAGTCTCTGTGTTTTGTTTTCAAACAACCATTACAACTATAATTTTCATTCATATATATCACCTAAAATAATTTTATACCCTGTAGGGGTATAAGTCAATAAAAAAATAATCATTTTTGATTATTTATACTTTATTTAAATTTTTTAATTTTTTTATTACCTTTTTTTCAATCCTAGATATATATGATTGACTAATTCCTAACATTTCAGCTACATCTTTTTGTGTTGTTTCTTTATTACCATATAATCCATATCGTAAGACCATTATCTGTTTATCTCTTTGATTTAACTTGGCTATTTCATTATATAGTAAATTTTTTTCAGTTTCTTGTTCAAGTTCTCTTGTAACTATATCATTTTCTGTTCCTAGTACATCTTCTAAATGCAATTCATTACCTTCAGAATCATAACTTAAGTTATCCTCAAAACTTACTTCGCCTCTTCTTCTTTTATTTTTCCTTAAAAACATTAATATCTCATTATCTATGCATCGTGATGCGTATGTCGCTAATTTAATATTTTTATCTGGTTTATATGTTTTAATTCCTTTTATAAGTCCAATAGTACCAATACTAACTAAGTCCTCTAAATCAACACCTGTATTTTCATATTTTTTAGAAAGAAAAACAACTAATCTTAGATTGTGTTCTATTAGTTTACTCTTAGCTTCCATATCTCCACTTATAAACTTTTCAATATAATATATCTCTTCTTCTTTTGATAGGGGCTCAGGAAGTTTATCAGCACTACCAACATAAAATACTTCTTCATCATAATTAAATATCCTAATTATTTTTTGCATTATTTTTTTAAACATTATAACCCTCCATTATTTTTTCGTTTAAAATACAACTAACACCATCTATCTTTATTTTGTCATCCATTAATCCCAAGAGCATTTCTTTATTTATTTGTTTATTATCAATTATTATATTATTAATTTTAATACAATTTATCACACCAGAATAATTTACAGTCTTATAAGGGATTAAAATAGTATTAAAATTATCAATGTTTTTAAATAAAGATTTTTCAATAAATATGACTGGCCTTTTTTTATATGGATCTAAAAGTTTATTACCAGTATCAAAGTAGCCTGTACATTTTATATTAAACTCTTTTATGTTTATATAGTGATAATGA
>DUWA01000008.1 GCA_012840755.1 Mycoplasmatota bacterium
ATTTTAAAATTAAAGATATATTTTAATCATTAAAATTGTATTAGCATAATATAATATGACAAAATTATATACATATAAAAAATAGGCAATTTATTTTTTAAAGGGCTTTATACTTGTTTTTTAATGATTACTATATTATAATTATGATATATAATGAAAGGATTGAAAATTAGAGTATGGATGATATTTTGTTAGAAGCAGAAATGCGTATGTCTTCTGCTATTGAAAACTTAGAAAAAAGATTTGTTAATGTAAGAGCAGGTAGAGCGAATCCCTCAATATTAGACAATGTAATGGTATCTTATTATGGAAGTGATACTCCATTAAAACAACTTGCAACTATCTCTATTCCAGAAGCAAGGCAGTTATGTATTAAACCTTTTGATAAATCGACTCTTGGTGCTATTGAAAAAGGAATATATGAAGCTAAAATTGGACTTACTCCTAATAATAATGGAGAGGTTATTATATTAAACATCCCAGTACTTACTGAGGAAACTAGAAAAGAATATGTTAAGCAAGTAAAAACTATGGCGGAAGAATGTAAAATATCTTTAAGAAATATTAGACAGGATTCAAATAATGATATTAAAAAATTACAAATACCTGAAGATGATATGAAATTAGCTAGCGAGGAAGTTCAAGAGCTTATAAATAAATTTAATAAAATTGTTGATATAAAATTAAAAGAAAAAGAACAAGAGTTAATGAATATATAAGGAGGTGATGATATGTTCCTTAAGCGTAATAACGACAATGATGTTGATACAAAAAAACTAAACGAACTTATTTCAGTAGGTAGAAAAATACTTAGTATAGCGTATGTATTACTTATAATTTTAGGTGTATATTCAATAATAATTGTGCTTAAAGAGCTAAACACATTACCTTTTATATTTAAATTATTAAAAATTGCATCACCGCTTTTTATTGGAATAATAATTGCATGGTTGTTTGATCCGCTTGTTAGATTTTTAAACAAGAAAGGACTAAAAAGGTCAATAGGTGCAGCAGTTACATATGCAGTAATTCTTGGAGCGTTGATTTTAATTATAAGTGCAATAATACCTTTAATATCTGAACAATTAAATGATTTCGCTAAAACAATACCTTCTGTTTTTGATTCAATTGAATCATGGATTGATGGAATATTTGATAAATTTTCTGATGTTGAAAACTTAGATATAACTTCTACTAAGCAGGAGATATTTACTAAAATTGAAAATTTCGGAGTAACTATTACTGAAGAACTACCAGATATGACTTTTAAATTTGTAAAAACTTTTTTCTCTGGTATGGGAACATTCTTAGTTGGGTTAATAATAGGTTTTTACTTACTTATAAGTTTCGATAACGCAAGTGACATAATTACATTTATACCAAATAGATTTCAAGAAGACACAAGAAAGCTAGTTGATGAAATAAATAACACATTAAGAAAGTTCGTGCAAGGAGCCCTATTTGATGCAACTTTAATATTTATATTATCATTAATAGGTTTTTCAATATTCGGACTTAAGGCACCAGCATTATTTGCTTTATTTTGTGCATTAACTAATGTAATTCCTTATGTTGGTCCATATATAGGTGGAGTACCGGCGGTAATAGTTGCTTTTTCTCAAAATGCTACTACAGGAATATTAATTTTAATATTTATTGTTATTGTACAATTTTTAGAAGGTAATTTTATTCAAACGCTTATAATGAGTAAAACAACGAAACTTCATCCTGTAACTATTATGTTAGGATTGTTAATATTTGGCTATTTTTGGGGAATTTTAGGGATGCTAATATCAACACCAGTTATAGCAGTATTAAAAGTTATATTTGTATTTTTTGATGAAAAATATAATTTATTAAATTATAATAATTAAAACGAGGATAAAGATGAGTAAATTAATTCTCTTTTTCAGAAAGTTAGTGTTTGATGTGAACTAATAAAGAGATTAATTGAAAGCTGCTTTTGAGTGTAGAAAAAACTACCGGGTAAAACCGTTATAAAAAATAAGTAACAATTAGGATGGTACCACGGTTTTTTCGTTCCTAGAAAAAGTCGTGGTTTTTTATATAAGGAGGATATATGGAATTAGAACTTAGAAATGAAAATTCCAAGATATTTATTATATCTGGTAAAGCAAGACAGGGAAAAGATATTGTTGCAGGGTATATGAAAAAATATTATGAAGAATCAGGATTAAAAGTTATTTTACTTAGCTATGGCGAATATATCAAAAACTATGCCAAAAAGATAGTAGATTGGGATGGAAGTGATGAGACAAAACCTCGCACTTTATTACAAATGTTAGGAACAGATTTGATAAGAAATAAAATAGATAAGCATTTATTTATAAAAAGAATGATAGAAGATATTAAAATTTATACATATTTTTTCGATATAATTATTATAACCGATGCTAGATTAGTTGATGAAATAGAAATAATTAAGTCTAATTTTACTGATGCTATTTCAATAAATTTAACAAGGCCTAATTTTGAATCAGAATTAAATTCAAAAGAAGTAAAACATATTACAGAAATAGGTCTTGACGGTTATGATAAATATGATATTAAAATAACAAATGATTCAACATTGGAAAAATTAGAAGAAAAAGTAAGAAAGGTTTTAGGTGATTTGAATGAAAATTAAAGATTTATATATAGATTTCTTTTTAAGTAAAGATCATAAAAAATTAAATAGTGCTCCTATCATACCAGAAAACGATCCTACAAGTTTATTTAATACAGCAGGTATGCAACCATTAGTGCCATATTTAATGGGACAAACACATCCGCTTGGAAAAAGATTAACAAATTTCCAAAAATGTTTTAGATTGACAGATCTAGATGTAATAGGTGACAAAACACATCATACTTTTTTTGAAATGTTAGGAAACTGGTCGTTAGGAGATTATTTTAAAAAAGAATCAATAACATGGAGTTTTGAATTTTTAACTAGTGTTTTAAATATACCAATAGAAAAACTAGCAGTTACAGTTTTTAAAGGAAATGATTCTGTTCCAAGAGATGAAGAAAGCGCTCAAATCTGGAAAAACTTGGGAATACCAGAGGGAAGAATTAGTTATTTAGGTGAAGAAGATAATTGGTGGGGACCAGCAGGAGAAACAGGTCCTTGTGGTCCAGACACAGAAATTTTTTATTGGAGAGGGAGTGAACCAGCTCCAACATATCACAATCCAGATGATGAAAGATGGGTTGAGATTTGGAACAATGTGTTTATGGAATACTATAAAGACAAAGATGGAAATTTTAAGCCTCTTTCCCAAAAAAATGTTGACACAGGAATGGGACTTGAAAGAATTACTTCAGTTTTAGAAGGTGTAGATGATAATTATAAAACTACGATTTGGAAAGATATAATTGCTAAAATTGAAGAAATATCTGGTTTGTCATATAATGATGAAAATTATGCAAGAAGCATGAGAATAATAGCTGATCATATAAGAGCTATAGTAATTATTAGTGGAGATGATGCTGGAATCAAGCCATCAAATACAGATCAGGGATATATTTTAAGACGATTAATTAGAAGAGCAATTAGATATGCTAAAAAATTAAATATTGATATTAATAGCGATTTTGAAAGTATTATTGCAAATATGGTAATTGAAAAGTATAAAAAGTATTACCCAGAACTTGAAAGGAATAAAGAAACAATCTTGGAAATTTTGAAAGTTGAGAAGACTAAATTCTCTCGTACAATTGAAAAGGGATTAAGGGAATTTGAAAAAATCATATCTTCAATAGATACTAACATAATTGATAAAAATACAGCGTTTAAACTTTATGATACATATGGATTTCCGATTGAACTTACAATTGAATTGGCGAAAGAAAAGGGAATTGAGGTTGACGAAAAAGGATTTAAAGAAAAATTTATTGAGCACCAAGAAAAATCAAGAGCAGGATCACAAGATAAATTTAAGGGTGGACTTTCTAGTGACGATGACGTAAATATAAAATATCACACAGCAACTCATCTTTTAAATGCCGCGCTTAAAACAGTACTTGGTCCAAATGTACACCAAAAGGGAAGTAATATAACAAATGAAAGGATGCGCTTTGATTTTTCTCATCCATTAAAAATGACTAAAGAACAAATCGCACAGACTGAGGAGTTAGTTAATGAATATATAAAAATGGCTATCGATGTAGAAAGTCAGGAAATGACTAAAGAGGAGGCTATAAAAATGGGTGCTGAGGCTATGTTTATTGAAAAATATGGAGACATTGTAACCGTTTACTCTATCGGAACTATATCAAAGGAATTATGTGGAGGACCTCATGTTAAAAATACTAGTGAAATTGGAAAATTTAAAATAATTAAAGAAGAAGCTAGTAGTGCTGGCGTAAGGAGAATAAAAGCAATAATTGAATAAGAGATTTTTTTGTACATTTGTAAATGATGTGAGACCAACAAGTGATAAAAAATAAAAGCAAAATGATATATTAAAAATGTTAATTATTATTTAATTTATTTCTCATTTCAATAGGAGATAACCAATCAAGAGTTTGC
>DUWA01000009.1 GCA_012840755.1 Mycoplasmatota bacterium
GCAATTATGAATGATGTTCTTCCTTGCATTAATTTATCCATAGCACTTTGTACTAATTCTTCTGTTCTAGTATCTACGTTACTAGTAGCTTCATCTAATATTAATATTTTCGGATCAGATAATATTACTCTTGCAATAGTTAAAAGTTGTTTTTGGCCACTTGATATATTATTGGTATCCTCATTTAATATCATATCATAACTGTCGGGTAATGTTTTTACGAAATGATGAACCATAGCTGATTTACTCGCATTAATTACTTCTTCATCATTTGCATTTAATTTGCCATATTTAATGTTTTCTTTGATAGAACCACTAAACAACCATGTATCTTGTAAAACCATCCCAAATAGGCTCCTAAGTTCGCTTCTTTTGATATCTTTAATATTAGTATTGTCTATTTTAATTGAACCATCATTTACATCATAAAATCTCATTAATAATTTAACTAATGTAGTTTTTCCAGCGCCTGTTGGTCCAACTATTGCTATTTTTTCACCCGGTTTAACTTTAAGTGAAAAATTATTTATAACTAATTTATCACTGTTATATCCAAAAGATACATTGTCAAAAGTAATATTGCCTTTTAATTTATTAAATTTGAAATCATTGTTGGTTTCAATTTCTTCTTCTTCTTCTAAAAAATTGAATACCCTTTCACTTGCAGCAATTGATGTTTGCAATAAACTAGCAATTTGAGCAATTTGTCCGATTGGTTGATTGAAACTTCTTATGTATTGGGTAAATGATAATATGTCTCCTACTTTCATTTTCCCTTTAATTGTTAAATAACTTCCATATATTGATACAATAACATATCCTATATTTCCAATAAATGTCATTATTGGCATTATCATTCCAGATAAAAATTGGCTTTTCCATGAAGATTCATACATGCTATCATTTAGTTCATCAAATTTTTCTTTTGATTCGTCTTCGGCATTAAATGCTCTTATAATGTTATGACCTCCATAGGTTTCTTCAATATGTCCATTCAAATTACCAAGATATTCTTGATTTAATACAAAGTGTTTTTGACTTTTTCCAATGATTAAGCCTACAAATACAAAAGATATAGGTAGTAGTAGTATAGATACTATAGTAAGTTCTAAACTAATAGAAAGCATCATTACAAGAACACCTATTAGTGTTGTTATTGAACTTATTACTTGTGTCATACTTTGATTTAAGTTTTGACTTAAAGTATCTACATCGTTAGTAACAACAGAAAGTATGTCACCATCCTTTTTCTTATCAAAATAATTCATAGGTAATTTATTTATTTTATTTGATATCTTTTTTCTTAAATCATATGAAACTTTTTGAGTAACATTAGTCATTAAAAATGTTTGAACTACTGAAAATATAAAACTCGCAAAATAAAGTCCAAAAAGTAAAAATAACAAATTCTTAATTTTAGTAAAATCAATTGATCCTGAACCATTTATTTTTTTAAATAAACCTTCAAAAATAATAGTAGTTACATTTCCCATAATTTTAGGACCAATAATTGAAAAGCAAGCACTTGCAATCGAAAACAATATAACTATAAGTATTGTTTTTCTATATATTTTCAAATATGATAAAAGCTTATTTAACGTTCCTTTGAAGTCTTTTGCTTTGTCGTTTGAATTGTTGCTATTATGAGAACCTGGTTTCATTATTTATTGCCTCCTCTCCAAGTTGTGAAATGGCAATCTCTTTATATACATCACAATTTTCAATTAATTCATTGTGTTTACCCATTCCTACAATCTTACCATCTTCTAGGACAATTATTTGTTCAGCATTTAGAATAGTACTAATTCTTTGTGAAACAATTAAAACAGTACTATTTTTGGTTTTTTTCTTTAATTCTTTTCTAAGATTAGCATCTGTTTTAAAATCGAGTGCTGAAAATGAATCATCAAATATATATATATTCGGATTTTTAGCAATTGCACGTGCTATAGATAGTCTTTGTTTTTGACCACCTGATACATTATTTCCACCTTGAGATATTTCTGATTCATATCCATTTTCTTTATTATCAATAAAATTTTTTGCTTGTGCAACTTCACTTGCAAACTTAACTGTCTCATCGCTTATATTTTTATTACCTAATTTTATATTTGATGAGATTGTACCTGAGAATAAAATCCCCTTTTGTGGAACATAACCTATTTGTTCTCTTAAATATTTTTGAGACATATTTTTAATATTTACGCCATTTACAAGAATTTCTCCATCAGTAACATCAAAAAATCTTGGTATTAAATTAACAATAGTAGATTTTCCGCTGCCTGTTGCTCCTATAAATGCTGTTGTTTGTCCTGGTTTTGCTATAAAATTAATATCAGTAATTACATATTCCTCAGCATCAGGATATTTGAACGAAACATTTCTAAATTCTACATAACCTATTTTACTTTTATCAATTTTTTCATTTTTTTCAGGATCATCAATACTAGATTTTGTATTTAATACCTCAGCTATTCGGTCAATAGATACCTTAGCTCTTGGAAGCATAATTGAAATGATAGAAATCATTAAAAATGATGTTAATATTTGAATTGAATATTGAATGAATGCTAATAAATTACCAATTTGCATTGTTCCTGCATCAATGCTTTTTGCACCAAAATAAATAATCAAAACAGCAACAAAATTCATAATAAGCATCATAGCAGGCATCATAGTTCCCATTATTCTAGTAACAAAGGTACTTATTTTTTTAATATCAGTATTTACTTTATCAAATCTTTCTTCTTCGTGTTTTTCTTTGCTAAATGCTCTAATAACAGGAATCCCTTTTAATATTTCTCTAGTTGTTAAGTTTAATTTATCAATTAGTTTTTGAATAACTTCAAATTTAGGAAGTGCGAAAATAAATAATATTACAACTATACTAACTACAAATAATATTCCTAGTCCTATTATCCATGCCATAGAGGTATCGGTATTAA
>DUWA01000054.1 GCA_012840755.1 Mycoplasmatota bacterium
TATATTATTTAAATTGTAAATTATTTCAGTTTACTTCATAAAATATACAAAACATATAAGTCTAATATGTTTTATTAGATAGGAGATGTATATGGCAAAAATTTATAAAGATTTCACAGAGTTGATTGGTAATACACCTTTATTAGAAATTAATCACTATTCCAAGGCAAATAATTTATTATCTCGAGTAATGGCAAAGCTAGAATATTTTAATCCTGCGGGTAGCGTAAAAGATAGAATTGCATATGCGATGATTAAAGATGGAGAAGAAAAAGGATTAATCAATAAAGATACGGTTATAATTGAACCTACTAGTGGTAATACTGGTATTGGAATTGCTGCTGTCGCTGCATCAAAAGGATATAAGGTTATATTTACAATGCCCGATACTATGAGTGTCGAAAGAAGAAATTTATTGAAGGCATATAATGCAGAGTTAATTTTAACTGATGGTAGTAAGGGAATGAAAGGTGCGATAGAAAAAGCTAATCAATTATTAGAAGAGTTAGATAATGTTTTTTACCCAAGTCAGTTTACCAATGTTGCTAATTCTAAAATTCATTACGACACAACGGGCCCAGAAATATGGAATGATACAGATGGCGTTATTGATATCTTAGTATCAGGTATAGGGACTGGTGGCACTATAACAGGAGTTGGAAAATATTTGAAAGAAAAAAATCCTAATATAAAAATAGTTGCCGTTGAACCAAGTGATTCACCTATATTGTCAAAAGGAGTAACTGGTCCACATAAGATTCAAGGTATTGGTGCTGGTTTTATTCCAGATATATTAGATGTAAATGTTTATGATGAAATTATTACGGTATCAAATGAAGATGCTTTTAAAACAAGTAAAGAATTATCGAGAACAGAAGGAATTTTGGTTGGTATTTCTTCAGGAGCAGTATTATATGCAGCAACACAATTGGCTAAAAAAGAAGAAAATGCTGGAAAAAATATTGTTGTTATATTACCAGATACTGGAGAAAGATATTTATCAACCGATTTATTTAAAGATATATAAATAAAACCACATTTATTTTGTGGTTTTTTATTTATAGTTTAATAAATAATGTTATAATTATAATTAGTTAAGGGTGATTGTATGTTAAAGGAAAAGTTATCGTTAGTACCAACTGAGCCAGGATGCTATATTATGAAAAATAGTGATGGGGTTATTATATATGTTGGAAAAGCTAAAAATTTAAAAAATAGATTAAATTCATATTTTAGAGGAACACATACAGGAAAAACAGCCAGATTAGTAAGTGAAATTACTGATTTTGAATATGTAGTAGTTGATAGCGAAACTGAATCATTAATCTTAGAATTAAATTTAATTAAAAAAAATGATCCAAAATATAATATTTTATTAAGAGATGATAAATCTTATCCTTATATTGAACTGACAAACGAATTAGTTCCTAGATTAAAAATAGTTAGAAATGTAAATAGAAAAAAAACAAATACAAGTAGAATGTTTGGTCCTTACCCTAATGTAGTTGCTGCTAGAAAAACAGTCAATATGCTAAATAGAATATACCCGTTAAGAAAATGTAGAACATATCCTAAAAAGCCTTGTTTATATTATCATATTAATCAATGTTTAGGATATTGCGTGTATGATATAAAAAGAGAAACTATTTTAAATTTAGAAAAAGAAATAATTAAATTTTTAAAAGGTGATGACTCAGAATTAATAAATAAAATTAAAGAAGAAATGTATAATGAAAGTGAAAAGTTAAATTTTGAAAAAGCAAAAGAATTAAAAGAATTATTAGATTATATAGATATAACATTAACTAAACAAAAAGTTGAAATATCAGACAGTATTGATAGAGATATATTCGGATATTTTATAGATAAGGGCTATATAAGCATACAAACATTCTTTATTCGTGGAGGTAAAATTTTAGAAAGAAATTCAATAATTTTCCCTTTAGTAGATGAAAAAGAAGAAGAACTTACAAGGTATATTGCACAATTCTACGAAAAAAATGTTTTATTACCTAAAGAGATATTAGTACCTAATATTGTAGATGAGAAAATCTTACAAGAATACCTTAATATTCCAGTTAAAAAACCTATTAAAGGTATTAAGAAAAAAATTGTTGATATGGCCTCAGAAAACTCTAAAATCGCACTTGAAGAAAAATTTGAGTTAATAAAAAGAAATGAAGAAAGAACTATTAATGCTAATGAACAACTTAAGAATATACTTAAGCTAAATAAATTAGATAGAATAGAGGCTTTTGATAATTCAAATTTATTTGGAACATTTAATGTTTCGGGAATGGTTGTTTTTATAGATGGAACACCGGCTAAAAATGAATATAGAAAATATAAGATAACTATTGATAAAAATGATGATTATGGCACAATGAAAGAAGTTATTTATAGAAGATATTTTAGAGTATTAAAAGATAATTTAATTAGGGCAGACTTAATTATAGTAGATGGTGGAATAGGTCAGATTAATGTTGCTAGAGAAACTATTAAATCACTAGGGTTAAAAATACCAGTTGTCGGATTAAAGAAAGATAATCATCACGCAACTTCAGCACTGCTTGCATTTGATCCAATAATAGAAATACCAATTGATAAAAAAAGTAATTTATTTTACTATTTAGAACGAATTCAAGACGAGGTTCATAATTATACTATTAGCTATCACAAACAAATAAGAAGTAAAGGTAGTATTGAAAGTATTTTAGATACGGTTGACGGTATTGGTGAAGTTAGGAAAAAAGAATTATTAAAAAAATATAAAAATTTAAATGCAATAAAAGAAGCACCTGATAGTGATCTTTCTAAAATTATTCCTAGTAAAGTAATTGAAAATCTAAGACAAGTATTAAATAATATAAAGTAGTATTTACTATTTTAATTTACAGTATAAGTAGTACTAATAATTGACTTTTTTGATAGTTATGATAATATAAAATAAAGGAAGTGCTATTGTGAAGATAAACATCAATGAGAAAAAAATAAAGACATTAATGAGGAAAAATATTTTGAAAATAGTATTACTCTCAGGAACAATATTTACTATTATTCAATCACAAAAAATTGTTGAAGGAAAAGTAAATAATGAAACAAATATTGCAGAAATTAACGAAAATATAAGTGAAAAATTAGATATATCAACTGAAACCGATGTTGTAGATAATTATTTAACAGAAAAACAAATTCGTAATAAAATAAGCAAATTACAAAAAAAGTATAAAAAGATACCAAATAATGATATAAAAGTTTTAGTAGTGGGAGCAAATCTTGATTATATAACTGATGATGTATTAACATCAGTACTTAACATAGAAAAAAAGTCAGATTTAAAAAAATGGGGTCAAAGGTTAGAAAATGCAATTATTAAAAAAACTGATGCTGCATATAATACTCAAAGACAATATCTAGATATATATCCAGAAAAACCTAAATATGAGCATTCTAAATTTGTTAAACTAAATGAGTTGTTCTTTGATGAAAATATAATCGAACACACTAAATTTATAGAAAAATTAATTAATGATTGTGTATATAACTTCGATGATTTAGAAAAATCAAGACCTGCAAGAATAACATTGCTTGCACATATATTTGATTTTAAATCTAGAAATTATGGTAAGTATATCGATGGATTTTTGTTTGAATTTGATGATCCAAAATTAGGAACAGCTGCGAATTATATAATCAATACTTATATATCAGAATGTGCGAGAAAATTAAATGTTGAAAAAACTTTAGGATATTTACCTCATGAAACACCTTTTGATACATTGGAAATACTAAGAAATTACAATGAAAAAATGTTTGATAATAAAAATCCATTAGAAAAAAAATTAGTAAAAATTAAGGTATTGACAAAAAAGTGATAATTCCTAATATGTTATTTTAGAGATTAAAAATATAATTTTAATCTTTTTTTATGTTATAATTATATCAGGTGATTGTATGGCAATTATAAGAGTAATGGATGAAATATTAGCAAACAAAATAGCCGCAGGTGAAGTAGTAGAAAGATGTGCATCTGTAGTGAAAGAGTTAGTTGAAAATAGTATTGATGCAGGTGCTAAATCTATAAGAGTTGAACTTATAGAAGCTGGAACAAGAGAAATCAAGGTAATAGATGATGGAAAAGGTATGGAAGAAGAAGATGCAATATTATCCTTTTCACGACATGCAACAAGTAAAATTATAGATGAAAATGATTTATATAATATAAATACGTTAGGATTTAGAGGTGAGGCTTTGGCGTCTATTGCCAGTGTAAGTAATATAATTTTAAAAACATCAACTGGTAATATCGGAACGGAAGTAATAATTAATGGTGGGAAAATAGTAGATGTTAAAAAGTCTGATTCTAGAAAAGGAACAACAATAATAGTAAAGGATTTATTTTATAATACTCCCGCTAGGCTAAAGCACATGAAAAGTTTATATACAGAACTTGCAAGTGTAGCAGAGTATATGAATAAGCTTGCCTTATCACATCCAGATATAAGATTTTTACTTATTAATAATAATAGTGAATTATTAAACACAGATGGATCTAATAATTTACATAAGACAATTAGTTCAATTTACGGAATGGATGTAGCCCGTAAAATGATTGAAATCAGCGGAGAAAATGATGATTATGAAGTGTCTGGTTATATTACTATTCCTGAAATTAACAGATCAAATAGAAATGGTATGATAACTATTGTAAATGGTAGAGTTGTTAGAAATATAGAATTAAATAAAACTATCAATGACAGTTACCATTCATATAAACCTGATAATAGATATCCAATAGTAGTAATTAATATAAAAGTAGATCCTAGTTTGATTGATGTAAATATACACCCAACTAAAATGGACATTAAATTTTCAAAATTTGAAGAGCTTAGTGTATTAATTGAAAATATTATAAAAAGTAAAATTTCAAATAGAAATCTTATCCCAAATGTAGAGGTAAAGGGATATGAAAAAGAAAAACAAGAAAATAATAAACAATTATATGAAAATCTTAAATTTGATTTATCTAGAAAAAGTTATGAAGAAAATTCAAGTGTGAATAATGAAATATTAACTTATGAGAAAACAAATATAATTAGCGATACAGAAACTATATTTAGTAATGATGATATTGAATACCAAGAACAACAAAAGTTTCCAGAACTTTATCCAGTAGGATTAGTACATGGCACATATATAATTTGTCAAAATGAACTTGGAATGTATATAATTGATCAGCATGCAGCAAAAGAAAGAGTAAATTATGAAATATATAAAGAAAAATTAGGAAATCCTAATAATGAAAGAATTGATTTATTATTTCCATTAACAATCGAACTAGCAAACAATGAATTTATAATATTAAAACAAAAGTTTGATATTATTAGAAATTTAGGATTTAATATTGAAGAATTTGGAATAAATTCTATAATCATAAAAACACATCCAACATGGCTACCAAAAAATTATGAATTAGAAGCTATAAGAAAAATAATCGATGTTTTAATATCTACTGAAAAAGATTTTTCTATTATAAAATTCAATGAAAAGGTAGCAATAATGTTAAGTTGTAAAATGTCTATTAAGGCAAATGAAAATATCACTCATGAAGAAATGGAAAGTCTTATTGATGATTTAAGAAAATGTGACAATCCATTTAATTGTCCACATGGTAGACCTACCATTATACATTATTCAAATTATGAGTTAGAAAAATTATTTAAAAGAAGTGGTTTTTAAAAGGTAATTTATTAAAATTACCTTTTTATTATGAATAATTTATATATAAATACAGACAATATTAAATGAACAAATAGTTTATTAATGTGTTTAATTAATGATTAAAACTAGTTATGTTTAAACTTTAGTATAACAATACTAGGAGGGCATCATGAAATTTAAAAAAGTAAAATTAGTTATTTACACAATACTAACATTTATTGTTTTTATTAATATTGATAGTGTTTTTGCTAATGATTCATATAGTTATAGTGTTGACGCTGTTATAGCATCACTTTCTGGTAGAACTACAAGAGCTCTTTATTGTAAGTCGGGTGGTTGTAGAACAGGGAGTAATTTCGGAATTAGAGTAACTTTAGTAGATAAAAATGGAAAACAAATTATAGGAACTAAAAGTATAGATTATATACATGGGAAAAGTACGTATGGTTCTGGAACAATAGGAAAAAGTTATAAAACAGCTGTAATAAATAATTTAAGTGTAACTACACCGACAAAGAAAAATATGAATACATTACCAGTTGGAAAAAGTGGAAATGTATGTTCTAAAAAAATAAGCGTTCCATCATTGGTTATATATGATAATATAAGTCCAAATTTTTCTAGTATAGTTCAATATTTTAAAAAAGCTGCTGATGAATTTTCAGAGTGTCTAGAGCTTGGTAATAATATCAATTTTTCACATGAACAATCTGTGAAAAAATACGTTACTAATTTAAATGGTACCTCTATAGGACAAATGTTAAAACAATTACAATATACAATAAATGTTACTGGTTGTGAAACAGTTAATATATTAAAGAATTTGTATATACTTGTAGAACCAATTAGTACAATAACTGAAGGTTCTTTAAAAGCATGGTATAATGGTAAACCTCTTTCTGATGAGGTTATTGTTGAAATAAAAAAAATTGGTAGCTTAAGTGTAGGAACTTTATTAAGTGATGGTGTTGTCAAAAATGGAATGACAGGTAAACAATTAGCAGAATATATTGGTATTAGTGGATTAAGATATAGCATAGTTAAAGATTATTACTATAAAATGTTTGATCCAAATTATATTGGAACAGTCCCTACATATGCAAAGACAAGTATAGATAATTTTTTAAATATGTTAAAACAATATAACCAAATGTATTCTTCGGTTAAAGATGTTCCTTCAACATCAGCTCGTTTCATTGGAACATCATCAGAAATAGGAAAAAGAATATATACAGCAAGTGATAAAAGAATATATGGATACATGAAGGCAAATGGGACCGGTGGACTTATAGTTGGTAGTGTAGGAACTCATTCAGGAAATATAGGTCATTATTTGTATCTTAATGAAAAAGTAAGTACAGATTTTTATTATCAACCAGTAACTGCTCAAGCAACAAGTTGGAATCAATTATATAATAATAGAGGTTATGGAATGGGTGTAGTAAAATTATCTTCAAAAGTTAATTTTTCTTGTGCAGAAAAAAATGTGAAATAAGTGAAAAAGGTGACACTTTAAAATCATATCCTGATAAAAAAACAGAAAAATATTGCTGTACTTTAGATGCTTGGCCAGATTTCAACGAAAAGTCATTTAAAGAAAACATTGTGAGTTCTAATTGGTATAAAAAAACATGTGCAAATTATTGTAAAATAGTAAACGATAAAATCGAGATACCAAAAGGTATGACAATTAAGGAATGTTGTTTATATAAGAATTATGGTCCTGATGTAGATACAAAAACTAAAAATTCAGGATATGATACCGAAACAAAATTTAAAGGTAGTGAAGTATATAAAACATATTGTACTACACCACCAAAATGTACTTCTAGTAGTATAATAAAATCAATAACTGATGATTGCTGTTCTAAGGTTAATTATGATACAGATATTGCAACATTAAGTGATATAGAGTTTAAAAGTTGGTTACAAACAAATAATCCAAGTGGTTACGATATATGTTTTTATAATCCACCAGATGAAATAACATCTACATGTCAATATACTGTTTTAACTGATTGTCCGAATTGTGAAGGGAATAAAAACAAAGGCTATATAAAGGATACAATATACCCTCCAACAGGAAAAGATGAGTGGGATTGTATATATGAAAGTACAGGTATGTGGAGAAATAATTATTATTCAAAGTCTTATGGATATGGGGGTAATAACTACTGCTCTATATACTGTAAGGAAGAAATTGATATAAATTATCCTGATGGCGGATTTAGGGTTACTAATGGAACTAAAATAACAATAGGAGAGAATATGACATGGGGACCCGTAAAAACAGATGGAACAAAAACCTGTAGAACAGATAAGATAAATTATGCTCAATTTGATAAAGATTTTGAATCAACAAACGCAAGAGTGGGGACTACATGGACAGAATATATGAAACAACTAGCTCGACATGAAAAAGTTACAAGTAGTGCAATAATTACTACAAATA
>DUWA01000055.1 GCA_012840755.1 Mycoplasmatota bacterium
TAAATTCATTTAATATTAATAATGAATCTTTTTCATAATAATCATCAGCATCTGAAAAAAGCAAATAATCACCTGTTGCTTGTTTTAATCCATTAATTCTAGCTTGAAAAGGACCTTTATTAACTTGAGTTATTAATTTAACTCTATTGTCATTTTTGATATATTCTTCCAATACTTCAACAGTGTCATCCGTTGAGCCATCATTGACAATAATAAGTTCCCAATTTTCATATGTTTGTGTAATAATAGAATCAACTGATTTTCTTATCACATTCATGTTATTAAATGTTGGCATTATAATACTAAATTTCATAAATATCTCTCCTCTTTTATTATCTTATTCATGAACTCTCTAAGTTTAAAATGTCCTGTTTTTATACTAACATAAGATTAATCTTAAATTCGTCTCTTAAAAAATATGTAGTTGAATTTTCAATTTTATAATAACTTTGTGTTAAATTGCTATTCAAATATTTTCATATTGATTTTAAGCGTTGTTTACCGAAAAAATATCCTTAATAATGGGAACATTGCAACACCACATCAATTTTAAAGTAAAAAGAATAAAGAAAATCTTGAGTCTAAAAACATTGTCAAGGCAAAACCATAAAAAAACCAAACATATTTACTAAATAAGATTGTTAATACCGTTTCTTTATCGTGGGCATCTATAGTTTTGTAATAATTAAAAACATCTGTTATAAAAATAGTCATAATTATTATGAAGCCCATCAAACCAATATTTAAAATAAGATCTAAATATTCTTGATGAGATAATTCCATAAATTTTGATTTGTCAAATGAAATAGGAGTTATCCTATTCCCACCAAATAGCATTTTAAATGGTGATTGACCAGTAAAATATGACCAATTATAATTCCATAATACAGTTCTATTTGATGTGATTAAATCTAAGTCTTTATTACTCGTTAATAATGATTTAATTCTTATAGAAATGTCGCTAATATGAGCAATATAATGACTTAGAGAATAATTATATCCCATTAAAACTATCAGAATTAATGTCACATATAATAAAACATATTTAATTTTTAGTTTTAACACTAAAATCAAATATAAAAACAAACCAAGAAAATTACATAAAATTCCTGTGATGCTAACGGTAGAAAACAAATAATAATATAATATAGCAAGTATCAATATGCGAATAGTTTTATTCTTAAATAATGGCAAAATAATATTAGAAAAAATAATTATATTCAAAAAGAAACCGAGATAATTAGGATCTTCAAATGTGCCGCTCATTCTTGTTATTTCAACCCAATCTTGACCAATGTATATGAAATTACTACCAAATATATTTTTATTAATTATTGTAAAGACAAAAGATAATAGCGCAGTATAAGTTAAGTACTTAAAAAATGATTTTGTTTTATTACTTGTTTTTTTAAGATTAGAAACATATGTAATTATAAAAACCATATCGAATATTGTAGTTAATGACAATTTCAAACTATCTGTTGAGATTACTAACAAACTATAAAGTATCACAATTGATAGATATACAATGTGTGTTTTCTTTAACGTTAATTTATTTCTCATAAAGTAATTAATCAAAAATAATATAGTAAAAACTCTATAAACTGATATCCCCCCAGGTAATATCATATATGAATAAAAAAATAATAACACTGGAAGAATTTTGTACGTACTTTTATCAAAAGATAAAAACATATACAATATTAACAACACTTGAATTATTGATATTATAATAGTTATCATGGGAGAAAACTGTGTAAAGAAAGGAATAATATATATTATTAAAAGTAATACTTTTTCTATTGATTTAAATTCGTTATTAACTTTTATGTTTTGTTCATTTATTAGACAATCATTCATTTTATCCCTCCTTATTGTATATTCCATTTTAATTATCAATAAGCTTATAAATTTGTTTTAAGGCTTCCAAGTTAGAATAGTCCTTAAAAATTAACCGGTCTTTCATTTTCTTAAAATAATCGAAATTCATATTAACTTCCAATAGTATTTCCATAATCGACTCAATATCATTATTTATAACTATACCGTCAATTCCATGATTTATTTGCTCATTTGCAGAAGCATATTTAGTTACAATAGCAGGAATTCCTAACATTAAAGATTCTGTGACTGCCATTGGTTTGCCCTCATAGCGTGATGGCAAAAAGAAGAGGTCCATTTTCTTCACATACGGTAATGGATTATTTTTAGAACCTAAAACTTTTATATAATCATCTAAATTATTCTCTTTGATCATAGTTTTTAATTTTGTCATATCTATTCCATCCCCAATGATGTACCAACACAAGTTCATAACATCAGTTCTATTGATAATTTTTCCAAACGCTTTAACGGCTCTATCTAATCCCTTGCTCTTAAAATCTATTCTACAAACTGTAACCAAGTTGATTTTATTAGGGTCTACTAAGATATCATTAACTTCAACTTTTGAAAGTTCTCTTATGTAATCCTGACTAAGTATGTTTGGAATATAAAGACTTTTACTTCCATATTTCGGATAGATAGTTTTAAAGTTTTTATTGCATTGTTTTGAAACCAAAACAATAGTATCTAACGTGTTATATACTTTTCTATCAATATTATAGTCCGTTTTGCTATCTTTCGGATCAGGATGAATCCAACCTATTTTTTTATGAGCTTTCGATTTCAATGCTACATAATTATTTGCCCAACCTTCTTGAAATCCAATAGCAACATCATATATTTTTTTAATACGTCTTGAATTAGTAACCCTTACATAAGATAAAGCTTGTTTATTAAACTTTATTTTATTTTCTGTTTTAAATCCAAAGTATAAAGATTTAAAGAAATCACCATAAAAAAGTGATTTAGTGAATTTAAGAAATTTAGAACCTACATTTGCTTCCTTCAAGATATTAAGTTCTTTGGGTAGTTTGCAATCGAAATCTCCAGAATTTCTATATAATAATAAGTCAACATCAAATTGCTGATAATCAATATTATTTAGTAAAGAAATTAGACTCGTGGTGCTTCCGCCAATCTGAAGTTCTTCAAAGACTACTAAGATTCTTTTTTTAATGTTAATTTTTTTTCCCAATTTTATTATCCTCATTATAGCTTCTTTTATATTAATGTTTTATAAAATAAGTTTGTTTTGATTTTTTTGCCCGATAATTCTAAAATCACATTTTAAATGCTAATATGATAAAGTTTTTGCAATAAAAATAAAAGATCTTTTAATTATTAAAAATTTTACTTACATAGAATGTAACCACAGTAAAATATTTTTAATTTGAACCTTACTATTCTTATTTTTAGAAACATATTCCTTGCCCTTTTTAGCCTTTAACTCTAATTGATTATAATTAGTTTCATAGATTTGCTTTAGTTCTAAACAAAATCCTTCAATTGACTCAGTTTCAATAAAATTAAAATACTCATAATAAGATTTCGGAATTCCAGGTAGTTTAGTAGTTAGAATAGGAACTTCTGAATTTAAATACTCCATTAACTTCGAAGGAAATGAATATCTAGTAAACTCTTGGTTTGAAAAACGTGGATTAACCAATATATGTGATTTTTTTTGCGCTATTAAGACATCTTTGTTAGGTTTAACACCAAAGTATTTTACATTATTATTAACGGAAGATATTTTTATTAATTCCTCAGAATAATCTCCGGAACCGTATATATGAAGTTCTGCATCATTAAGTGAAGAGCGCAAAAATGCTTGGACCAAATAATCTATTTTGTTTTTTTTGTTTAACGAGCCTGCATAATGAAATGTGAATTTATCATATTTTTGGTGCTCAAATTCTTTAATTTCGTTATTATTAACAAGCCCTTCCATAACATAATATGGTTTTTTAGATTTATTAATAAAATCATTCATGTCTTCGGTTAAAAATATATAATAATTCATGTTTTTCATAATATAATTGTTAATTTTTAAAGTGAGTCTATTATTTGAAGCAGTTTGATGCTTTGGCAAATCAGTAACTATTCCTATTAATTTAACTTTTTTAATTATTTTTGACAGAAAAACAGCGCTAATTGATTGAGAAACACTTAGTATATCTAAAAAAATATAAGTTTCCGCTTTTTTTACTCTTTTTTTTAATA
>DUWA01000056.1 GCA_012840755.1 Mycoplasmatota bacterium
ACATATTACAATTAGTGCTAGTATTATATTTGCAATAGCAAACCACTTAGTTTTAATTTTTCTCATCAAACTCATATTAATTAAAAAGTTAAGTTTACTGTTCATAATTTTCACCTACAATCGATACAAATATTTCATTTAGTGATGGCTGTTCAACAACGAATTTTGTTACATTATCACATTTAGAGATATAATTAAATACTTCTTTTACATTTTTACTATCATCAATTTTTATTTCATATTCATCTATGTATTTAATAACATCAACAACTCCATTAATTTTTTTTACTTTTTGAATGTCTATATCTGCCTTTACAAAAATGTTTTTCTTTTTATATTTATCTTTAATATCCTTTAAATTTCCTTCTATAACCGATTTACCATTTAAAAGTACGACTAATTTTTCACAAAATAATTCAACATGATCCATTCTATGTGATGAAAATATTATTGCGCTTCCCTTGCTAGCTAACTCAGCTATTTCATTTTTAAACAATTCAACATTAAATGGATCTAAACCAGAAAAAGGTTCGTCTAATATTAATAGTTCTGGCTCGTTTAATATAGCTGTAATAAATTGTATTTTTTGCTGATTTCCTTTAGATAGTTCTTTAATCTTTTTATTTTTATAACTTTCTATTCCAAATTTTTTTAAAAGTTCATCTAATCTTTGTTCTATTTTTTCTTTCGACATCCCTTTTAATGTTCCAAAAAAAACACATTGTTCTTTTACAGTTAATTTTGTAAGTAAGCTTCTTTCTTCAGTTAAAAAACCTATTTTATCTGTTTGAGAATAATCAATTGGTTTTCCATCTAAAGTGATTTTTCCAGAATTGGAGTCTAAAAGACCCATAATCATTCTAAATGTTGTTGTCTTACCGGCTCCATTTATTCCAAGTAAACCAAAAATTTCACCTTTTCTAACATCAAAAGATAAATTGTCTACTGCTAAAAAATCACCATAATATTTTGTTACATTTTCAACTTTTAACATTTCACACCTCTTATCTAAATATTTTTATTATATCATTATATGTTATAGCAATAATTAATACCATTAGCAAGAAAAAACCAACGCTATGTATTATATTTTCAATTTTTGGATCAACTGGCTTCCTTCTTATCTTCTCAATAACTAAAAACAGTAATCGTCCACCATCAAATGCAGGAAAAGGAATTAAATTAACAACTCCAACATTTACACTCATAAATGCTATAAGAAATACTATTGTCATAAATCCTGCTTTAGCACTTTCTCCAACTACTGAATATATTCCAATAGGTCCTGATAAACTATTAAAATCTAATTTCCCAGTAATTAGATAACCTATTACTTCTACTATTTGTACTATATAACTGTATGTTTTTTGAAAACCATATTTTATTGATTTGAAAAATCCTTTTTCAATTGTAAAATCAGGTGAAAAACCATATTTGTATGATTTTACTCCTTCTTCTTCAACAAGTTTAGGTTCAACAGTATATTTTTCGATAGTACCATTTTTCTTTTGTATTTTAAAATCTATTTTCTCGCCCTTGTATATTTCTAATTGTATAAGGAGCTGATCATTTGTTTTAATTTTTTTATTGTTTATTGCTAATATTAGATCACCCTTAGCTAAACCAGTTTGATATGCTGGTAAATTTTTATCAACTTCAGCAATATATGGTTTATTATTTGGCACTCCCTCTACTAATCCAATAATTATAAATAAAATTATAGCAAGTACGAAATTAAATATAACTCCAGCTACTATGGTTAAAAACCTTTGAGTCCATGTTTTAGACTGTATTCGCATGTCTTTAGGTATATTTTCATCTACTTCAATTTCTTCTCCTGCCATTTGCACATACCCACCAATAGGCAATAATCTTATTGAATATTTTGTTTCATCGTTTTTTCTTTTAAACTTATAAATTGAAGGCCCCATACCTATTGAAAATTCATAAACATATATTCCAGCCTTTTTGGCAAAAATAAAATGCCCAAGTTCATGTATAAACACTATTACACCTAGTATTAAAAAAAAGTATATAATTGTCATTTTCCCTCTCCTTACTATAAAATTGAGATAAATAAAATATAACCTAATACTACAAATATTATACTATCAAATCTATCTAATACCCCTCCATGACCTGGCATTAAATTAGAAAAATCTTTTTTATCAAAATATCTTTTTATTGATGAGAAAAACAAATCTCCAAATTGACCTAATATTGATAAAAATAAAGTTATTAAAACTAACGGTATAATTGATAATTCAGGGTTTATTACACAGTGATAATATGCCGTTGGAATTAAAACTCCAAACACTGTACCGCCTATAAAACCTTCCCATGTTTTCTTAGGTGAAATAACCTCAAGCATTTTGTTTTTACCTATTAAACTTCCTGTAATATAAGCATATGTGTCAGTAATAACAGTTATTAAAAATAAGTATATTGTGATTTCAAGCCCAATGTTTCGTATACTCATTAAAAGTGACATTGAAAAACCTAAAAATAATATTCCGCCTGCTAAGTAAAATGCATCATTAATACTGTATTTACTTCGTTCGTGATAAAAAACAGTTGGTACAAAAAGTGTTAAAAATAAGGCCGATATTATTTTATAATCAATCATAAATACATTATTATAGTTTTTTATATTAAATAAAATTATCAAACTAACAAGCATATATGAAATGAATTTAATAAAATTTGGAATCTCTTTTTTTCTGTTTTTAATATCTAAAAATTCCGTAATTCCAATCAACGAAATAATAAAAATAAATAATTGAAATAAATTCCCGCCAATTATTAAAATAGGTATAAAGATTAATAACATTAAAAATGCACTTATTGTTCTAGTTTTCATTATATTCCTCCAAAATTCTTGATAAATTTAATTGTATAACATCAATATATTAATTATAATATATTTTACAGTTTTTAACAAGTAAACTCACAAAAAAAGAAGTTATTAAAAACCTCTTAAAACGAATCAATATTAATTTTCACCTTTTTATTATCTCCGATATAAGATGCAGCTTGAACTATTGTTCTAATTGAATTAGCAATACTACCGCCTTTTCCAATTACAGAGCCCATATCTTCTTCGCTAACAAAAACTTGAATATTAACAATATCTTCCTCATCTTCAAATTGTTTAACTGAAACCATATCTGGTTGTTTAGCAATACTCTTAACTAAAAATTCTGTAAGTTCAACTAATTTCATAATTATTTACTTTCTTTCTTAGTCATTCTTTGATTATGAAATTTTTCTAAAATCCCTTGACTTTTTAATAAATCTCTAACTGTATCAGTTGGTTGAGCACCATCTGATAACCACTTAAGAGCAACTTCTTCATTAATTTTAATTTCAGCTGGTTCCATTATCGGATTATAAGTTCCTACTGTTTCAATAAATCTTCCATCTCTAGGACTTCTTGAATCAGCTGCTACAATACGATAAAAAGGTTTTTTCTTTGAGCCCATTCTTTTTAATCTCAATTTAACTGCCACATTATCCCTCCATTCATCTATAAAAATAATATCACAATTAATTTTATGTGTCAACCTTTTTTTGTTGACAACTTAAATATTTAAAACAGCCAATTCTTAATGTATTTCTTCTATTATTTTCAAATTTCAGTTTTCTATTCTATCTACACGGAATTCTTCAGAATTAATAATGGAATTGATTTTAAAATTCATAATTAAAAACAAAAAGTCAACTTATATATGTTGACTTAATTTAAAAAATCTTCATTAACATCATTGGTAATTTCTTCTTCAATCTCCGGAGTTAATTCATCTTCAATTTCATCCCATGGTTCTTCATCATCTTCAACAGAAATTTTCATTTTTGTTTCACCAACAATTTCTACTCCTAGTTCTTTTTCAATATCAAAGATGATTTTGCCATCTTCGTCAATGTTAACCGCTGAACATGACGGTTGTTTTAATGCCCTTACAATGATATCTGAATCACCTGTTAAATCAACATTATCTCTTAATCTAACATTAAATATATCATTGTAATCAATTTTTTGACTTACTACTGTTGTTTTAGAATCATTTTCATAAGAATACCATAGGTTTACATCAAAAGAACCGTCTACGCCTACTCTTTCACCCGTTTTATAACCTTTAAATTTATGATTTATTACCCAACATCCAAGCACAGTAGTTGGTTTTTCTGAAACTGATATTGTATACGTATTTTTAAAATATTTCTTTCCCTTTCCTAAAACAGCTTTAGTAACTATTTCTTTATAACTTGCCATTCTATCACCTCTCACTTTAATTTATGCAAAACTATGAGAAAAGTGCACATAAAATCATGACAAATAAATTAATAACTTTTGTTTTGAAAAAGAGCTAAGATATACTAAATATTAAAAAACACTATATATTGCGAATGATCAACAATTATTATTTTATTATAAAAAAGAAATAAAGTCTTTTTATCTTATTTTTCTGTATAGATTTCCATATTCCTGTTCCAGACCTTTTTCCTCAAACAGCTCTTCGACAGTATAAAATTCAAAGCCCTGTTTTAACATCTTAGGTATAGCTATTTCAACTGCTTCAACGCTTGTTTTATGAATATCATGTAATAAAACAATAGACCCATCGTATGAATCGTTAATAATAGCATCAGCAACTTTATCTTTATCTAAAAACTTCCAATCTAAAGTATCATTTGTCCAATATATCAAATAATAGTCTAATATTTTCTTTTGCTCATCATAAATATTCCCATATGGTGGTCTTAAATAGTTTGGAATTTCACCAACAATGGACTCAATAGTTTTTTCTGTTTTGTTGATATTCTTGATTATATTTTCATTAGAAGTTTCAAAAAAATTAATGTGATCATAGCTATGATTAGCTATTTGGTGTCCTTCTTCTTTCATTCTTAAAAGAATATCAGGATTATTTTTTGCTTTACTTCCTAAAACAAAAAATGTAGCTTTAATATCATTTTTTTTTAAAATATCTAATAATTTATTCGTGTATTTTCCTGGTCCATCATCAAAAGTGAGTGCAATTTTTTTTACTTCATTTTTAACATCAATAGAAATTGCTGCAGAACTAACTGGATTAATGTTATTATTTTCTATTGAGACATTTGTAGTCTCATTTGTTTTTACTTCTTCTACTAGTTGTTCTTTTGGTTCTTCTATTAGTTCTTCTACTGATTGTTCTACTGATTGTTCTTTTGGTTCTTCTATTGGTTCTTCTACTGATTGTTCTACTAGTTGTTCTTTTGGTTCTTCTATTAGTTCTTCTACTGATTGTTCTACTGATTGTTCTTTTGGTTCTTCTACTGATTGTTCTTTTGGTGTTGTGAAAATATCTTTATTTTTATTTAATATACCTTCGTTATTTTTTGAATAATCAACCTCTGTTATTAGCAACTTTTCGTTAGGAACATATTCCTTATTTATCTCACAACCTGTGAGAATAGTAATTGAAAAAGAAAAAACAATAATTTTCCAAAATTTATTAATTTTAGATATTTTAACCTTGTTTGTTTTAGTTAATTCTTTAATTTTATTTAAATTTATATACTTCATACTACCCCTCTTGCGTTTATTATATTACTTTTCTAGAATATGTCAATAAAAAAACAAAGTATTTAATTACTTTATTTTTCCATCTAAACTCCAGGTTTTTGCTTCTGTAATTTCAACATCAACAATTTTACCTACATTAGATACATCACCAATAACATTCACAAGTTTCATAGTATCAGTATATCCTACAAGTTTATTTTTATCTTTTTCACTTATTCCTTCTATTAATACTGGTACAATTTTTCCTAAATATTTATCATTAGCCTCTTTAGCATATGAATTCACTAGTTCGTTTAACTTATGCAATCTATTGTTTTTTTTCTCTAATGAAACATTGTCATCCATATTTGCTGCTGGTGTTCCTACTCTAGGTGAGAATATAAATGTAAACGCAGAGTCATATTTACACTCTTTTACAACATCTAATGTTTCATTAAAATCCTCTTCAGTCTCACCCGGAAATCCAACAATAATATCAGTTGTTATTGATGAATAAGGTAATGCTGTTTTGATTTTTTTATACAATTCTAAATAGGTTTGTTTAGTGTATCTTCTTCCCATTAATTTTAATATTCTATCAGAACCACTTTGTAATGGTAAATGAATGTATGGCATTATATTCTTATTATTTTTAATAACTTCAATCATTTCATCTGAAAAATCCCATGGGTGACTTGTTACAAATCGTACTCTTTCAATACCTGTTTTTGCTACTTCTTCAAGTAAATTAGCCATAGTGTAATCAATATCTAAATCTTTTCCGTATGCATTCACATTTTGACCTAAAAGTGTAACCTCTTTATAATTTTCTGAAATAAGTTGTTGAATTTCCTCAATAATAAACTCTGGCTTTCTACTTCTTTGTTTTCCTCTAGTATATGGAACTATGCAATATGTACAAAATTTATCACAACCATACATAATATTAATCCAAGCTTTATATTTACTATCTCTTTTAGCTGGTAAGTTTTCTATAACATTACCTTCGATACTCAAAACCTCAATTTCAAGTTCTTTTTTTTCCAATGAACGCGAAAGTATATTAGGTAAGTTATGAATATTATGAGTTCCAAAAACTATATCTAGCCATTTATATTTTTCTAAAATTTTATTTACCACAACTTCTTCTTGGGCCATACAACCACATATCCCTGCAATTATATGTGGTTTTTTTTCTTTTAAATGTTTGATTCTTCCAATCATACCAAAAACTTTATTATGAACATTTTCTCTAATTGCACAAGTATTCAATAAAATAAAATCTGCATCTTCATAATTTTCAGTTTCTTTAAAACTCATATCTTCTAATATTGCTTTTATATTTTCAGTGTCATGTTCATTCATTTGACAACCATAAGTTTTTACATAATATTTTTTCCCTAAACCCAGTTTTTTTAAATCTTCTTTTATTATATACTCATTAGTCTTAACTAAAACCTCTTGTTTTGTTCTATTTTTTGCTTCCATTAAATTTGGTTTTAACACAATATCACATCTTTCTACCAATAGATAATACCATATTTTTTTTTTAATCGCAACAATTAATAAATATTATTGGAAAGAATAATTTAAAGTGAAAATATTAGGATACATTTATACTAAACTCATATTTGTCGTTCCCAAATCATCTAATAATTAGAAAAAAAAGTAATGCACTATACTTCTTGCATTACTATTATTATCATTGGCTTACACTCTGTTTGAGTATAAAAATATTTTCCAACCTTATCTCTTATACCAGACTTGATTTTATTAAAATCAACATAATTAGGTTTTATATGTTCGTTAACAACTTCTAATGAAATCTTTTCAGCTTCTTTAATTAAATCAATATTATCTTTTACATATATAAAACCTCTTGTTAATATTTCAGGTCCAGCTAATACTTTTTTTGTTTTCTTATCTATAGTAATAGCTACTATCACTATACCATTTTCACTTAATGATTCACGATCTTTTAATACCAACTCACCAATATCACCAACGGTTTTTCCATCTATTAATACATCGTCGGTAGGAATTATTTCTCCTGTTTCAACAAATTCACCATCAACAAACGTCACAACTTGTCCATTTAATTTTAAAAGCACATTTTCTTCTTTCATACCAAATTGCATAGCAAGTTCACCATTCATTACTTGATGTCTATATTCACCTATTACTGGAAAATAATACTTTGGTTGCATTAAATCTAACATTAACATTAAATCTTCTGCTGAAGCATGTAAAGATAGATTTTTTTTGTTAGATAAATGAACAAGATTTGCACCTATCTTTGCAATCTTATCAAAAATATCACTAGCTGTTTTTTCCATCCCATCATATACTGGTGATGCAAATAAAATTGTATCAGTATTTTTAATAGTTATAAACTTATCATACCCTTTTAAAATTCTTTGTAAGTTTGAAAAAGGTTTTTCTCTTTCATCCGACATTATAATAACTATATTCTTATCATTTATATGACGAATATTACTTATCTTATTTTTATCAATTTTTAAGTAATTCATTTCTATTGCTTTCAAAATAATATTTTCAAGCTTTTTTCCCATTATTACAATCTTTCTATCAGTTTTTTCAATTTCTGTAAATAATTCTTGTATTCTAAATAATTGTGCTTGAAATATATTAAATATTATTCTTCCTTCATTTCT
>DUWA01000057.1 GCA_012840755.1 Mycoplasmatota bacterium
AAACGTTATGTGAAATAATCGGGCGGACACTTCCGTCAAAAGAAGTCATTTATAATTTTACAACTATGAAAAAATCTAAGCCGTTACATTGCCTAAATTTTAAACCACTTATTGAGGAAGCGATAAAAAAATTGAAAAATGGCGAAAATCGCCTCGCTGTTTCTGACTATCCGCTTAAATACGCCTGCCTCAATGGTTTTAATACTCCTGATTTTTCTGAAAGGCTATCTTCTAATTACAGAATGCCGTCTGAAAACAAAGACATTGAGGCAGACTATTTTGAAGAAATAACTTTACTAGAAAAAATGATGGCAGACGCAAATATTCCCATAAATTTTGCGGACTGGCAGAAGGGAACAAAAATTGAATCATCCATTCAGGACACAGTGGAAAAAATGCATAAAGGATTGAATCGCCGTGCTTTAGCTATACAGTTATGGGATTGGTATGCAATTCCATGGAGATATAAAAATAATGCGATTCATATTATTTGGTCGCCGCAAGATGTTATGGGAACACCTATCATACATAGTTATCCAGTCGATTTTTTCCTATCGAATTTTTCATCTATTCTTGAGAATCAAGCGGAAAGTCAATTAAAAGCAATGAAACAGCTCGGCTTTTGGAAAAATTTTGGAATAGTTGCAATTATAATTTTCGCCATTTTTCTATACGTAAAATTCCTGTAATAGTAAATGTCCGCCCGATTACATCATATAACAGCGTGTATGAGGTTCAAGAAAAAATGCGTTAATAATTTTTAAAGGTTGCACTTTTTCTTTCAGCCAAATTTCGCCTTCTTTCTGATATGATATTAAGGAAGTCGGCGAAACTTCTCATACACGCAAACGTTAGACGAAATTTTGGTTGCATTTTAAATTTAAAAAAGTATGTGTTTTACATGGTTTACTGATAAAATCCTGCAGGCCTTAGATGCAAGAGCTAAAGTTAGGGTCTTAGTTCACGAAGCATTTTTTATTGGTGGTCAAAATAAAGAACCACATTATTTTGTAAAAGTCATCAATTGTTCTTCCGAAACCATGTTTACTATTACTCATATGTGGATTAAAGATAGCTCGAGAGAAATAGACATCATAAATCAAGAAAGGCCCTTGCCTCATAAGTTAGAAAAGTCTGACGTTTGGGAGACATGGTTTCGGAAGGATATTATTGAAGATCAAAATAATGTTTTCAAAAATGTTCGTATTGAACTATCAAACGGAAAAATATATAAGTCTAGGAAGAATGAGAAAGTTCGGCCTGCAGGGTTTATTGCAAAGTAGTCATTATGCAACCAAAACATCGTCTAACAAGGAATATCCGGTTCGTAAATAAAAATTATTTTTTAATAACAATTATATGATGACATTATTCAACACAGCTTTTAATTCGCCAATTATTATCTTCCTTACTATTCTGTATGTTGTCACCTCGGCAATCACTACATTCGATATCAGAATGACACAGGCAAAACGCGATGGTAGTTTGTCGCCTGATGAACCAGCACTGCCATCATGGGTTGATTTAGTTTTTTGGGCTGATTGGGCAATTATCATTGTATTGTTATTTTTAGACTGGAAGTTTGCCATATTGCTATTCGTTATTCGATTTATATTAAAAGTTTTGCCTGTTCTAGAAGTTATTGGGAATGTGATAATGTCTCCTTTTAAGATTAAAAAATAATTTTTATTTACTCACCCAAATTTTCCTCCGTTATCACTACGGAAAACTTCGGATATTCCTAAACGTTAGCTGAAATCATTTTTTATTTTTAACCATAAACATTATGAAAAAAATCTTAACCACCATTCTTTTTTGCTTCTTTTTATTACCAACAATGGCAAGCGCTGAAAGCCTAGATTATACGAATCAGCAAAATCATTATTCCTTTACACTGCCAAGTGGTTGGGTGGAAATACCGAAATCAACTATTGACGATCTATTTAGACAGTTAGCAGATCAAACAGGAGGGCAATTCATAGATTATGCAGCCGGCTTTCAGCTTGAAGACGCACAAAACTATTTTCAATATCCATATATCCTTGTTCAAGAGCACAAAATTAACACACCATCATATAGCCAAATAACTCAAGAATTTGAAAGTGATAAATTTTCTGAAGGCGTTGATAAAGAGATTGATAAATATTCTGAATTTATGACTAACGCAACACTTCAAGACCCATTTGTTGATAAAGAAAGGAATATTATTTTTATGAATTTAGAAATGGATGTCGCTAATGTCGGAAAAGTAAAAGGGCTATTGGCTATGTTTTTAGGTAAAAGCGGAATAACTCAGCTCAATTTTTCTTCTGTTAAATCTGAATATTCAGAAAATTTATCAATTTTCAATCAAATCATTGATTCTTTTAGTTATGAACAAGGATATGAATATAACGAACAAGAAGCAAAAAAGAATGACTCTCCAAGCATTTTTGAAGGCGTTGCAGAAAAAGGTATAATTGGAGCTATTACAGGAGGACTTATTGCTTTGATTTTTGGATTATTTTCAAAGTCAAAGAAAAAGAAGGAAGAAAAATAAAAAATTACATCAGCTAACACGGCATATACGGCTACACTCCTCGTACCTCGTCGTTCCGCCCATATTGCTTCGCTCGCTTAGGCGGTGAGGAAAATTATACCGCCACGCTCGCTCGCAACATCGTATATGCCGAAACGTTAGCTGAAATATACTTTTAAATTTTTTATTTATGACTAAAATATTGTTAGTAAAAAATGATATCACCAATCTTATGACTGAAGCTATAGTAAATTCAGCCAATGAATCTCTATTATCTGGTAGTGGTTTATGCGGTTTAATACATAAAAAAGCTGGGGATGAGCTCGAGAAAGAATGTTTAAAAAAATCTCCATGTAAAACAGGCGATTCTATTATAACCAAGGCCTATAATTTACCATTTAAATATATAATTCATACGGTTGGGCCTAAATATTATTTATCTACTGGGAAAGAAAAAGAATTGTTAAAAAATTGTTATAAAAGCATTTTGGATTTAGTGTTTAAATATAAAATTAAATCAATTGCTATTCCTTCTATTTCAACTGGTATATATAAATATCCAATAGAAGAAGCTTCTAGTATAGCGATTTCGACTGTTAAAGAATTTTTAAATAATAATATAAATATTGAATTAGAAGAATTGATATTTTGTGTTTATAGTGATAATGATTTTGATACTTATAAAAAGTTGTTATAATTAACCTAAATTAAACATTTGTTTTTAAAAGTGGGGAATATCCACTTTTTTTGATTGTTTTTAAGTTAAATTTATGATAAACTTAAGATAAATTCATTATAAACACTAGATAAATATATTATGGATAAAATTAAGGAGATTTTATTAAAATTTAGAGATGAAAGGGATTGGTTTCAATTTCACGACCCGAAGAACTTAGCAGAAGCAATATCAATAGAAGCTGGAGAACTTTTAGAATTATTTTTATGGAGAAATAAAGAGGAGGTGAATAAAAAAATAAAAGAGGACAAGGATTATGAAGAAAAAATAGCCCAAGAATTAGCTGATGTTTTTATATTTTGTTTTCAAATGTGTAATACCTTAGATTTTGATGCGAAAGATATTATTCTTAAAAAAATAGAAAAAAATAGACAAAAATATCCAGTGGAAAAAGCGAGGGGTAATTTTAAAAAATATAGCGAATTTTAATAATTAATTATATTAACTCATGAATGTTTTTTTGCAACCATGTGCTGATAAGCAGGCCCAAAAAAACTATCAAAAAACTATTATTAGTGGTGTTGTTTGGGATGACATAAAAGATTGTCTAGAGGATAGGTTTTTTGATAAGTTGTCTAATGATTTTTAAAATGGGAAAATTAAAGTTTGGGGGGTCCCAACATCCTCAAAATCGGCTTCAAAACTTCAAATGGTAGAGGAAAACGACTTAATTCTTTTTGGGGCTAATAAAAAGTTTATTTATTTGGGGTATTTAAGTTGTAAAACCAAAAATAAAAATTTGGCAGAAAAGCTTTGGCCGTATCATGAAAATAATATTACATTTGATTATATTTATTTTATTAAAGACGGGCAGGAAATAAACATAGAACAAGATTTAACCATAATTAAAGCATAAACAGGTTTTAATTATAGTCCAGATAAAAGGTTGCAGGGTTGCGAATTTCACGAAGGAAAAAATGCAGATTCTATTATTGAGCATCTTCGTAAAAATAATATTTTTTTAGATGATAAATTGAATATTAAGAGTATCATGGATACTAAAGATAAGTATTTTTATAAGAAAAGAAGCGAGGATGAAGATTTTGATTACAACTCTGTCCCTGACCCGACGGAAGAGGATGAAAAAGAATTTTTGAAATCTCGAAACCTAATTAGTAAAGAAAATTTAAAAGAAGAATTAAAAAAAATTGAAGATGAATATAAAAATAAACCCCCGGAGGAAAGAGTCAAAATTGGAAAGATATTGTGCAGAAACCCCAAAATAGCGTATCTTATTAAGGAGAGGGCTAAATATAATTGTGAAATTTGTGGGTGTTTTCCCTTTAAACAAAAAAATGGTAATTGGTATGCTGAAGCTCATCATATATTAGAATTATCTAAAAGCAAAATAGACCTTCCAAGTAACATGATTTGTGTTTGTCCAACTTGTCATAGAGTTATTCATTATGGAACAGACGAAGAATTAGAAAAAAGAAAAAAATTAAAATCATAATAATTTTATCTTATGTTAAAATCAATAAAAAAAATACTTCTTAATCCCGTTTTTAAAAAA
Source organism: Mycoplasmatota bacterium (assembly GCA_012840755.1). Lineage (GTDB taxonomy): Bacteria > Bacillota_I > Bacilli_A > RF39 > UBA660 > DUWA01. The sequence continues at coordinate 4,768 of DUWA01000057.1, forward strand.
AAGATAAATTATTCCAAGTTAAATCCTAAAAATTGGAAAAAATTTTCTATAAAAAATAAATTTAGAAAAATATTTAGATTTCTTTTCTTTTTTATTGTAACTGTTGCTGCCATTTTTATTATTGATGACTATTTGTATTGGAATTACGACTATTCTTTGTTTTATGGAAATATGTCATCTGAGTATAATGATGAAAATTATAATCCCGAATGTAATGTTTTGGGAATTGAATTATTTGGTGAATTAGTTACTTATGAATATGAGTCTGAAAATCGTCAGTCTTCTTCGGAAAACATAGTTTCGCTTATTATGGAAGCTGAAGAAGATTGGAATATTGATGCAATAATATTAGAAATTGATTCTTATGGAGGAAGCCCTGTTGCTGCTGAGGAAATCGCAAATGCTCTAAAGATAGCCAAAAAACCAACTATAGCATTAATAAGGGGCGGGGGTGTTTCTGCTGCTTATATAGCCGCTACAGGAGCTGATAAAATATTTGCTTCAAAGAATTCTGATATTTTTGGTATGGGGGTTACTATGTCTTATTTAGATTATAGCGAGGCTAATAGGAGAGATGGTATAAAATATGTTGAATTATCTTCAAGTGAATTTAAAAACAGTGGAGACCCAGATAAATCATTATCACAAAAAGAAAAAGATGTATTAATGAGGGATGTAAATATAATGCATCAAAATTTTGTTGAATTGATAGCTAATAATAGAAACCTTGGGATAGAACATGTTTCAAAATTATCTGATGGCTCAACTATGCTGGGCCAAATGGCTTTAGAAAATGGCCTTATTGATGAAATTGGAGATATTTTTGATGCTCAAAATTATCTTGAAGACTTGATTGGTTATGAGACTGATGTTTGTTGGAAAGATTTTGAAAATCAAGATGAATAATTCTTGTTAATAGTTTATTAATTAATTATTAAAAGCATAGAAAACTAAAAGTTAAATCAAGTTTTTTGGCAACCATTATATAGTTACCTAACAACCTTCGACCAGTCGCCAGACAACCACTAATAATATAAAGGAATAATATAAAAGAAGAAATATATTTTAAAATAATTTTAAACTCAAAAAATCTTTAAAGTTATTATAAAGAATTATAAACAATTGAGCTTGCACTGATAAACAGCACGGGAACAGCTTGTCTATTCTAATTTTAAGACTTTATAGGCTACATTTATTATATTCTAAGTTAAATGCTCTTGAATTTTCTTATTTGTCCCGAAATAAGTACTCCTAGGCTATTTTTTAGAGACTTTATTTTTATCAGCGCTCGTTTCTGTTTGTTCTTAAAACCACATTGGTATATTACTATATTTGACTTTTTCTGCATTTTTGCTATAATAATAATGTAATTAACAAT
>DUWA01000058.1 GCA_012840755.1 Mycoplasmatota bacterium
AGACGGGACTTTAACTGAGTTTCGTCATCATGATAAAAGATTATTACCGGTAGCAGATGCAGATTTTGATGATTATTGTGCTGACAATGATGCCTATCATAACGTTAGGCCATTAAAAACATTACAAAGGATTGTAAAGAAACTAAGAAGTGATGATCTGTATATTTTATCAACTTCACCTAAACTTCCAAGGCAAGAACAAAAAATTAAATGGTTGCAGAAACATTACCCAAATATAAAGAGACAAAATATTTATTTTGTAAAAGAAGATAAAGCTAAGTATGAAGTTTTAGCAACTTTAAAAAACAAATATCCAGATCGTACAATATGTTTTATTGACGATACTACAAAAACATTATTACATGTAGAAGAATTAGATGAAGAATTTGAATTATACCATATTACGAGTTTTATTCGATAATATATTATTTTTAAATATAGTTTTTATGTGTTAATATTTAATTGGAAGATAAAAACAATGTTAAATTGTATTTATATCTATATATTTTAGGTGGTATTTTTGTTTAATTAATTCCTTTGCTAAAAGAACAATGTTAAATTGAGTAGCATAATATAATTAAATGAAGATAGAAAATGTATCCTATGAATAGGCGTTATGAGATTCTTAATAAAACAGGGTGTTTATTAATAGTGAAAACTGATAAAAGATCAAGTTATTTGTATATAAATTAACTTGCTCTTTTTTATTGGTTAGTATATAATTATTGAATAAAAGGAGGCTTTTTTATGGATGCTAATTTGAGACGGACAATTATTTTAGAACATTATCAAAATCCTAAAAACAGAGGATTAGTAGATGATGATAGTTATATATATATAAATATGAATAATGAAAGTTGTATAGATGAGATTAATTTGCTTGTAAAGGTCGAAAATGAAATTATTAAAGACATAAGATTTGATGGAGAAGCATGTGCTATATGTACTAGTTCAACATCGATAATGATAGAAACTCTTATAGGAAAAACATTAGATGAGGCAAGAAAGATTCTTTTTAATTTTTTGAACATGATTGATGAAAAAGAATATGATGCTGCAATATTAGAACAAGCAATAGTATATGAAGATATATCTAAGCAAGCTAATAGAAAAAAATGTGCTCTACTTCCGTGGTGGGGAATAGAAAAGATAGTAAATGAGCTAAATAACAAATAAATGTTTTGAAAAGGACCAACAGTTCTTTTTTTTTAATAGTATTTCTAGTATAATTAATATTGGTGATAAGAATGAATAATAAAAATATAGATTCAAATAAGATTATCGAAATATCACAGATTAAAAATGAACCAGATTGGATGAAAGATTTTCGTCTTAAATCTTTTAATAAATTTTTAGAATTATCTAATCCTACTTTTGGGCCAGAATTAAAAATAGTTTTTTCTAATATTACTTATTATAAAAGGGTTAGTGATAAAGTCGTTAATGATTGGAATCAAGTTCAAGATGAAATAAAAGATACATTTGACAAAATAGGTCTTATTGATGCAGAGGAAAAATATTTATCTGGTATTGGTGCGCAATACGAAAGCGAAGTAGTCTATCATAATATGATAAAAGAACTGGAAGATAAAAATATAATATTTTGTGATACCGATACAGGGTTGAAAAAACATCCTGAAATATTCAAAAAATATTTTAATAATTTAGTTAAGTATGATGAAAATAAATATACTGCACTAAATGGTGCAGTTTGGAGCGGAGGAACTTTTATATATGTTCCACCACATACTAAAATAGAACGGCCTTTACAAAGTTATTTTAGAATAAACAGTGAAAATATGGGACAATTCGAAAGAACTATAATTATTGTTGATGAAGGAAGCGAATTACATTATATGGAAGGATGTACTGCACCAACTTATAGTACTGATTCCCTTCATGCAGCAGTTGTTGAAATATACGTTAATAAAAATGCTAAATGTAGATATACAACAATTCAAAACTGGTCTGATGATGTATATAATTTAGTAACAAAAAGAGCAATAGTAGAAGAAGGGGGATTAATGGAGTGGATTGATGGAAACATTGGATCTAAAGTTAATATGAAATACCCGACCTGTATTTTAAACGGACCATATGCAAAAGGAAACTGTATTTCAATTGCTGTTGCTAAGGAAAAACAAATTCAGGACACCGGTGCAAAAATGATACATTTAGCCCCATATACATCAAGTAATATTATAAGTAAATCGATTGCATTAAAGGGCGGAAATTCTTCCTATAGAGGCACTGTTAATATTACAAAAAATGCACACAATTCAAAAAGTATAATCAAATGTGATACAATTATATTAGATGATGAATCCAAAAGTGACACAATTCCTAAAAATATTGTTTCAAATGATTCGTCATATTTAGAACACGAAGCAACAGTATCCAAAATTAGTAAAGATAAGCTGTTCTATTTAATGAGTAGAGGTATTAATGAAGAGCGTGCTAAGGAATTATTGATTATGGGATTTATTGATAAATTTAAAGATGAACTTCCAATGGAGTATGCCGTTGAATTAAATGCACTCTTAAAAAATTATTTCTAAGGAGAATAATATGAAAAAATTAATTGGCCTATTTATTTGTATAGTTGTTATTACTGGATGTGGAAATAAGATAAATAAATATGAAAAAATTATGGAAGAATATTCTAGTAAGTATTATTTAGAGCATATGAATAAAAATGCTGAAATATTTGAAATAACTATTTCTTTGTTAAAAAAAGCAAGTGTAACTGATGGCTATGATATGTCAAAATTAAAAAAATGTGAAGATTCATCATTAACAAAAATTTATATTGATCAAACAACAAAAGAAATATTAAAGTATGAACATAACTTAAAATGTAAATAAGAAAAGATCCAAGCTTTTCTTTTTTATTGAATTTATATTAATTTCTTTTATAAGATTCAATTATCTTTAATTAGTATTAGTAAATTCAAAAATTTGTTTAAGATATTTAAACAATAATATAAAACCCCTATTTGCTTATTGGTAACACAATTGATATTCTTTCTTTGAAAGGAGGGATTTTGTGTTAAACCAGACTGTAATAGTAGGAAGAATTGTTAAAGATCCTGAATTGAGAGAAACAGATAATGGTAGTAAAGTGACTAATATAACTTTAGCAGTACCTAGAAGTTTTAAAAATTCAGATGGTGAGTATGATACTGACTTTATTTCATGTGTTCTTTGGAAGGGAATAGCCGAGAGCACTACTGAGTATTGTAAAAAAGGAGATTTGGTTGGAATAAAAGGACGCATTCAAACTAGAAATATTGAACTTGAAGACGAAAGTAGACGTCATATCGTTGAAGTAGTAGCAGAGAAAGTTACATTTTTATCAAGTAAAAATAAGGAGGCGTGATAATGCACTTGTCTAGTACTCACTAAATAAAAAGTGAATAATTATATAAATTGTAATTTATATTAGGTAGGTGATAAATATCTTAGCTTTTTTCAAATACGTTAGGTGTTGTAACACTTAGCGTATTTTTTTTATTTCCCAAAAAAGTTCTCCTTAGATTAACTAAATAAATTTTCAAAAATTTTGTTAATGTAATTTTTTTTTCACTTTTTATAATTTTGAATAAATTATTGTAAGGTTATAATACATATGTTACACATTTAGATATAAAAAAAAGATACCTCTGGTATAATTAAGTTGTACACAAGATTATACGAAAAGAG
>DUWA01000059.1 GCA_012840755.1 Mycoplasmatota bacterium
AATATTTATACAAAACACTTACTCCTGGTAATTATGAAGAAATAAGAGATACTTATGAGAAGATATATAAGAATTATAGTAAGAATCAAATGATGTTTGCTTGTTTTACACTTGAAGTACCTGATTCTATAGAAGGAATATTTGATAGTGTAAAAAATGCTGCTATTATTTCTAAGTATGGTGGTGGAGTAGGAGCAAATTTTGGTAATTTAAGAGAGAAAGGAGCTTTAATTGCTGGTGGTTGTGGAGGTCAAGCATCTGGTCCAATATCTTTTATGCAGAATTGGAATACAATGGGTTCTACTGTAGTTCAGGGTGGTAAACGACGTGCAGCTTTAATGGGAATGCTCAATGTCCATCATCCAGATATAGAAGAATTTATTTCATGTAAAGAAAATGATGGTAACTTAAGTTATTTTAATATATCAGTAGCTGTAGATGATAATTTTATGTTCGCCGTAAAAGAAGATGTATTATATGATTTAAAATCACCCGCTACTGGACGTGTTGTAAAGACAGTTAAGGCTAGAGATTTATGGAATAAAATTTGTACAAATGCTCATAAAAATGGTGATCCAGGTTTATTTTTTGTTGATACAGCTAACAGAGATAATCTACTTAAAAATGATGAAAAATATCATATTGAAGCTACAAACCCATGTTTAACTGGTGATACCTTAGTAGCAGTTGCTGATGGTAGAAATGCTGTACCATTTAAGCAATTAGTTGAAGAAGATAGAGATATTCCAGTATATTGTTTAGATAAAAATGGTAATATTGTTATTAAAATGATGAGGCATCCAAGAATTACTGGTTATGATAAAGATGTCTATGAAATAAAATTATTTGATGGTTCTGTTATTAAAGCTACTAGTAATCATAAGTTTAAATTGAGAGATGGTAGTTATAAAGAAGTCTCACAGTTGCGAGCTGGTGATTATTTATGGGTTGGTAGTAAAGAAAGAGATATCAGAAAAAATAATATTATTGAAAAATCAAATAATGAGTTTAATAAATGCATATATATTGAATCTCTTGAGAAATTAGAAAAATGTCAAAGTTCTACTGATTTAAAATGTTTTATCCGTGGTGATACTGTTTATGTAGAAAAACAATGTGAAATTTGTGGAAAGAAATTTGTTGTTTTGTTTGATAAAAGAGAAGTTTCTGTATGTTCCGCCGAATGTGGTCGGATTCTTGAAGAAGTCAAAAATAATTTAATTGGAACTAGTAATTCGGTATGGTCTTATGATAGTATGATCGTAAGTATAAGTTATATTGGTAAAGAAACAGTTTATAATGGTACTGTAGATGATTACCATAATATTTGTACAGTGTTATCTACTAGTACTGATTCAGAGCTATATTTTGTCAATAGTTTGCAATGTGGTGAACAACCATTACCCAATGATTCTAGTTGCAATTTAGGTTCAATTAATTTAGCTGAATTTGTTAATGATGATGGTACTTTTAACTATAAAGAATTTAAAGACCAAATATTAAGATCAATTTATTATTTAGATTTAGTTATAGATGTTACAAATTATCC
>DUWA01000060.1 GCA_012840755.1 Mycoplasmatota bacterium
ATTTTGATACAGCGCTAGGATAACTTAAGCCGTCATTAACATAATTCTTTACTCTTGTTTCATATTCTATGTTATTAATTTGAATATTAGCTAATTTTTTTAATAAATCAATGTCATTAGACTCACTACCAAAAACTAAATGCTCTACTTTCATATGTTCTAATATTTGAATAGAACCTTTTGCAAAAGTATCAGCTGATTGAGTAGAAAAAACAAAAGGTAGTTCAATTACTATATCTATCCCATAATGTAGCGCTATATCGGTTTTATCCCACTTGTTTAATATGCTCGCATCCCCACGTTGCGTAAAATTGCCAGTTAAAACCAAAATAACCACATAATCTTTAAACATTTCTTTTATTTTATTTAAATGATACAAATGCCCATTATGGAAAGGATTATATTCACAAATTAAACCTACACTTTTCATAAAACACCTCAAATATATAATAACATATTTCTTTTAATCAATATATAAAAACTAGTATAAAATGATTGATTTTTATAAAAAAAGTATGTATAATGTTTTTTGCTGGTGGTGATTTATGAATATTGATGTAACAAAATTAAGAAGCGGAATTGAAAAAATTATAACTATAGATTGTACATATAGTTTTAATGAAGAGTATTTAAAAATGGCAGATTTATTAAAAATTGATGATGTTAAAATAAATGGTCATATAATAAAAAACTCAATTGATAATCTAGAAATTGAGTTAAGTATTAAGGGAATTATGAGCTTACCATGTGCATATACTTTAAAACCTGTTGATATTCCATTTGATATAAAGGTAAATGGTAATCTAGAAGAAATGCTTGAAGAAATAGATCAAAATTCGAAAAAAACCATAAATAGTATTGATATTTTACCAATAATATGGGAAAATATATTAATGGAGATTCCCATGAAAGTTATAAGCGAAGAGGCCTCAGACTTTAAAAGTGAGGGTGATGGCTGGAGACTGATAACTGACGAAGAAAAAAGAATAAATCCTGAGTTTGAAAAGTTAAAAGATTTATTTTAAAAAAAGAAAGAGGTGTTAATTCATGGCTGTACCATTTAGAAAAGTTAGTAAAACTAGAGGAAGAATGCGCCGTACTCATTATAAAATAAGTGAAAATGGGACTACAAAATGTCCAAAATGTGGAGCTGATATTAGACCACATAGAGTATGTACTGAATGCGGAACATATAAAGGTAAAGAAGTTATTAAAAATAATGAAGAAGCAACTAAGTAGTTGTTTTTTTTATGTTTAATTGATATAAATACAATTAGAATGGTGATAATATGAAAGATAATAAAGGATTTACTTTAGTAGAATTATTGGGTGTTATTATAATATTAGCAGCAATAGCTTTAATTTCGTTCCCACTTATTTTGGAACAAATTAGAAAAACTCAAGGAGAACTGGATAAAGCTAGTAAAGAATTAATTATTAGTTCTGCAGAATTGTACATAGATAAAAATATAAGTAAATATCCAAGAATAGTTGATAATGTATATTGCATTACATTAAATACATTAAACTCAAGTGGTGATTTAAATAGTTCAATAATTGATAATATTAATAAAGGAAATATAAATATAGAACAAACTGTAAAAGTTGAAGTGACAAATATTGGCTATGAATATGATTTAGTACCTAGTAGTGAATGTATAGAAGTAAATAAATAAGCAGGTTTCCTGTTTTTATTTTTTAAGAGGTGATAATATGAAAAGAAGTGTTGTATTAATATTGACTATGTTATTAATTATTGTTGCTATACTTAATTTAAGAAGTTATATTGGCGATTATGAATATACAATAGTTCTTTACTTAATAGATTTGATTTCTATAGTCATTTGCATAACAATATTATTAGGATATAAGAAAACAGAATCCAAAATAGCTTGGGTTATATTTATTTTATCTTTACCTGTAGTCGGAATTATTTTTTATATTTTACTAGGTGTTGAATACAATAGATTTAATAAATTTGATTCGAATGTTAAGTTTAATGATACTCAAAAATTTATTGAATTTGACGATGAGAAAAAAATAAAAAAAATTTTAGATAAATTAAAATATAAAAA
>DUWA01000061.1 GCA_012840755.1 Mycoplasmatota bacterium
GTCAAATAATATCTTAAATATATATTTTGAAATAATTAAATGGTATAATAAAGTTATAATAGAAAGGGTGATTTAATATGTATATTAAAAACATTATTGCTCGTGAAATTTTAGATTCAAGAGGTAATCCAACGGTTGAGGCTGATGTTATTTTAGAAAGTGGAATAATAGGTCGAGCTAGTGTTCCCTCAGGGGCATCAACAGGAGAAAGAGAAGCGTTAGAATTAAGAGACAATGATGATAGTAGATATTTAGGAAAAGGTGTCTTGAAAGCTGTAAATAATATCAACACAATTATTAAAGATAATTTAATAGGTATGAATGTATTTGAACAAAATGCAATAGATCATAAAATGATTGAACTTGATGGGACAGAAACAAAGAAAAAATTAGGAGCTAATGCTATACTGGCAGTTTCAATGGCTTGCTTGAAAGCTGCGTCAAACCAAAAAGGAGTACCTTTATACAAATATGTTGGTGATGGAGAAAAATTACCAATACCTATGATGAATATTATTAATGGTGGCGCTCATGCTGATAATAGACTTGATTTCCAAGAGTTTATGATAATTCCACAAGCTAATACAATAAAAGGGAACCTACAAATAGGTACAGAGGTTTTTCACACTTTAAAGAAAGTGTTAAAAGAAAATGGTTATAGTACTTCTGTTGGTGATGAAGGAGGATTTGCTCCAAATTTAAAAACAAATACTGAAGCAATAGATTTTATTATCGAAGCAATAAAAAAAGCAGGTTATGTTCCTGGGAAAGATGTCTGTATAGCTCTTGATGTTGCCGCTAGCGAATTTTATAAAAACGGCATGTATGTTTTAGAGGGAGAAAATAAAAAATTAACTACAGAAGAACTAGTAGATTTTTATGATGAACTAGTAAAAAAATATCCAATTATATCAATCGAAGATCCAGTAGATGAAAATGACTGGGAAGGGTTTAAATTAATTACTGAAAAAATAGGTGATAAAATCCAATTAGTAGGTGATGACTTATTCGTAACTAATAAAATTTACTTACAAAAAGGGATTGATAATAAAAGTGGAAATGCAATATTATTAAAAGTAAATCAAATAGGAACTATTACCGAAACCTTAGAAACTATTGAATTAGCACGTAAAAATGGTTATAAAACAATTATTTCACATAGAAGTGGGGAAACAGAAGATGCAACTATTGCTGATTTAGCTGTTGGTCTTAATTTAGGTCAAATTAAAACTGGTTCACTTTCTAGAACTGATAGAGTTTGTAAATATAATCAACTTATAAGAATAGAGGAAGAACTTGAAAAAATATAATATATAAATAATTAGCAAAAAGGTAAAATGTTAAATTGTTTTACCTTTTAATTTATTTATAATTATTTTATAATTAGCAGAATTTCTTGTTAATATTTTGATATAAACTTTATTTTTTATAATCTTATGATGTCATAATTATCAATAAAAATTAAAACTATTTATATTTTTAGGGATAAATGTTATAATTATAATAATGTTTGGAGGTAAATATGGCAAAAAAGAAAAAGAGAAAAGAAGAAAAGAAAAAAGACACGGGATATAAAACAGAACTAAAAGGAATAATGCTTGTACTTCTTACGATTATAGGTTTTTGTCCTTTCGGAATTGCCTCAAGTATTGTAAAAGGTTTTTCAGCCTTTTTAGTCGGAACCTGGTGGGGAGTTGTTTTACTTATTGTAGGAATATCTGGAGGATATATAATTGTAAAAAGAAAATATCCCAATTTTTTCACATCACGTATGGTGGGATTATATATTATTTTGATTGGTATATTGACTCTTTTACATACAGGGTATATAAATGAATTAATGGAAATTAACGAAACAACCAAGATTGGTTTTATTGAATTAATGGAAGAAACTATCGGAAACCTTATGAATTTTGTGAATGGAATAACTGAAATTCAAGGTGGAGGAATATTAGGTGCACTTTTTTCATATTTATTTGTTCTTATGCTTACTATTAGTGGAACAAAGGTAATATCGGTAACAATAATCATATGTGGATTTATAATGTTTACTGGAATTACAATTTATGACATTGTTAAATGGTCCAATAATAAGGTGAAAAAAGCAGTAAATAAAACTAAAGAAATGAGTTTGAAAACACGTGATAAGGAAAAAGAAAATAAAAACGAAATATTAAAAAAAGCAAACGAGTATGAAAATGATAATAAGGTAGTTGTTTCTAGTATTGACGAGCTTATAAATATTGCTGATCCTAAAGATGAATTAGTTATAAATAATGGTTTAGGTAATGATAAAGAAGAGATTTTAGAAATAGACCTTGAAAATATAGATGGTGAAGGATATAATTATCCACCAATAACATTACTTAAAAGACCAGTTAATAGTAAAAAAAGTGAAACAACAGAAGAAATAAATGAAAAAGCACAGAAATTAGTTCAAGTTTTAAAGGACTTTACTATTGAAGGTAATGTAGTTGCAGCAAATGTCGGGCCAACTGTAACTCAGTATGAAATAGAAACAAAATCTGGAACAAAAGTTAGTAGAATTTTAAGTTTGAATCGAGAAATAGCTTTAGCACTTGCAGCTAGAGATGTTAGAATACAAGCTCCAATTCCGGGAAAATCAACAATAGGAATAGAAATACCTAATAAAGTAACATCTATGGTGACAGTAAGAGAAATACTTGAAAATATCCCTAAAAATTTAGAAGAAAGTAAATTACTTGTAACATTAGGAAAAAATATAATGGGGATTCCTCAATATTGTGAGATTAATAAAACTCCACATTTACTTGTTGCAGGAGCAACTGGAAGTGGTAAATCAGTATGTATAAATAGTATTATAATATCACTACTTATGAGAACAAGGCCAGATGAATTAAAATTAGTATTAGTCGATCCTAAAAAGGTAGAACTTTCTATGTATAATGGTGTTCCACATCTTTTAGCACCTGTAGTTACAGATCCTAAAAAAGCTAATATTGCACTTAAAAAAATAGTTGTTGAAATGGAAAAAAGATATGACATGTTTAGTGATACTGGGACTAAGAATATAGCTGGATACAATGAATATGTCGAACAAGAAAATAAAAAAAGAAGTGAAGATAATAAATTAAATAAATTACCATTTATAGTGGTAATAATAGATGAACTTGCAGATTTAATGTTAGTAGCAGCTAAAGAAGTTGAAGATTCAATTATGAGAATTACTCAAATGGCTAGAGCTGCAGGTATTCACTTGATAGTGGCTACACAACGTCCTTCTACAGATGTAATAACAGGGGTAGTAAAAGCTAATATCCCGTCTAGGGTTTCTTTTTCAGTCTCATCTAGTATAGATTCAAGGACAATATTAGATGCATCTGGAGCGGAAAAATTATTAGGAAAAGGTGATATGTTATTCTTACCACAAGGAGAAAATTCACCAATCAGAATTCAAGGGACATTTATATCTGATGAAGAAATAAAAGCAGTTGTTAATTATGTATGTAAGCAACAAAAAGCAAAATATGATGAATCATTAACTATGAGTGATGATGAATTGAATGCTAAAACAAGCTTTCATAATGAAGAATATGATGATCCTTTATATAATGAAATTGTTGAGTATGTAGTAACAAGTGGTAAAGCAAGTACATCACTTTTACAAAGAAGGTTTAGACTTGGTTATAATCGTGCTGCAAGATGTATTGATCTTTTAGAAGAAAGAGGAATAATTGGACCTAGTAACGGGTCAAAACCAAGAGAAGTATTAGTTAAATTAGAAGATAAAAATGAATAGACTATATTGTTTTAGTCTATTTCTTTTTCGATAATTCTTTGTAAAATAAAGTTTTTTTTGATATAATAAGTAAAGGTGATTAAGATGAAGTATGATGAAAATTCAATTAAGATACTTGAAGGCCTAGAGGCTGTTAGAAAAAGACCAGGAATGTATGTTGGATCAACTGATAAAAGAGGATTACATCACCTTGTATGGGAAATAGTTGACAATAGTATAGATGAGGTTATTAATGGACACGGTAATAAAATTAAAATAACCATTCATAAAGACGGTAGTTTAAGCGTAAAAGATGAGGGACGAGGAGTTCCTGTTGGAAAACATATAAGTGGTATGTCTACGCCAGAAGTTATTTATACAGTTTTACATGCAGGTGGAAAATTTGAAAGCGGAGGGTATAAAGTATCTGGAGGATTACACGGAGTAGGAGCTAGTGTTGTAAATGCACTAAGTAAATGGCTTGAGGTTAATATTAAACGTGAAGGTTATGAATATTACATAAAATTCAAAGATGGCGGAAAAACTGAAGTTCCCTTAACTAAAATATCCAAAACTAACAAGACTGGAACTACAGTAAGATTTATGCCTGATTTAGATATATTTTCAAATATAAATTTTTCTTTTACAACAATATGTGAAAGAATGCAAGAATGTGCTTTCTTATTAAAAGGGCTTGTTGTTGAGGTAATAGATGAAGAAGATGAAAAACATGAAATATTCAGCTATGAAAATGGGCTTAAATCATTTGTAGAATATTTAAATGATGATAAAAAAGAACTTCATAAAGTTGTTGATTTTTCCGGTTCTAAGGATGGAATAAATGTTGATATAGCCTTTCAATATACAGAAACCTATTCTGAAAATATTATTTCATTTGTAAATAATGTAAAAACTACGGATGGTGGTACTCATGAGATTGGATTTAAAACAGCTTTAACAAGAATATTTAATGATTATGCAAAAAACAATAATTATTTAAAAGCAAAAGATAAAAACTTAGAAGGAACTGATACAAGAGAAGGATTAACAGCAATTATTAGTGTTCAAATACCAGAATCATTATTACAGTTTGAAGGACAGACAAAAGCAAAATTAGGAACACCACAAGCACGAAATATAGTAGAAAGCATAGTCTCTGAAAAATTACAGTTTTTTTTAGAGGAAAACAGAGAAATTGCTACGAACATTTTAGATAAAATGATAAAGAGTAAACTTGTACGGGAAGCTGCCAGAAAAGCTCGTGATGAAGCTCGTGCTGGTAAAGATAAAGGAAAAAAAGAGAGGCTACTGAGTGGAAAGTTAACTCCTGCACAAGAAAAAAATCCTAAAAAAAATGAACTTTTTTTAGTAGAAGGTGATTCTGCAGGAGGTACTGCTAAAAATGGTCGTGATCGTAATTTCCAAGCAATATTACCACTTAGAGGAAAAGTTTTAAATACTGAAAAAACCAAATTAGAAGATATAATGAAAAATGAAGAAATTAACACTATTATATATGCTATTGGAGCAGGTGTTGGTAGTAGTTTTGATGTTAATGAATGTAATTATGATAAAGTTATAATTATGACCGATGCCGATGATGATGGTGCTCATATCCAAGTATTACTATTGACATTCTTCTATCGTTATATGAAGCCACTCATAGAAAATGGTAAACTATATATTGCTATGCCACCACAATATAAAATATATAATAACAAAGAATCATATTATGCATGGACTGAAGAAGAAAGAAAAGAAATAACATCCAAAGGAAAATACGAAATCCAAAGATATAAAGGGCTTGGAGAAATGAACGCAGAACAATTATGGGATACTACTATGAATCCTAACACAAGAAGTATTATAAGAGTAAATATTGTTGATGCATCATTAGCAGAAAAGCGTGTAAGTATTTTAATGGGTGATAAGGTAGAACCTAGAAAACAATGGATTGAAGAAAACGTAGAATTTTCTTTAGAAGATGACTATGTTTTATAAGAATAGATAGGTGATTTAATGCAAGATGTAATAAATAAAATATATGAATATTCTTTAGAGGATATTATGGGGTTAAGATTTGGAAGATACTCTAAAACAGTAATTCAAGACAGAGCAATACCAGATGTTCGTGATGGATTAAAACCTGTTCAAAGAAGAATATTATATTCAATGTATAAAGATAGAAATACATACGAAAAACCTCATCGAAAAAGTGCAAAGACGGTTGGAGCGGTAATGGGGAATTTCCACCCTCATGGAGATTCTTCAATATATGAAGCAATGGTTAGAATGAGTCAATGGTGGAAACAATCAGCACCTTATGTTGATATGCATGGTAATAATGGTTCAATGGATGGTGATAGTCCAGCAGCAATGCGTTACACAGAAGCAAGATTATCTAAAATCAGTAACGAACTTTTAAAAGATATAGATAAACAAACAATAAGATGGGCGCCTAATTTTGACGATACAGAGTTAGAACCTACAGTCCTTCCTGCAAAATTCCCGGCGATATTAGTAAATGGATCTACAGGAATTAGTGCAGGGTATGCAACTAATATTCCTCCTCATAACTTAGGAGAAGTAATAGATGCTACAATAAAGAGAATTGACAATCCAAATTGTAAACTTGACACACTAATTGACATTATTAAAGGGCCTGATTTTCCAACTGGTGGAATTGTTGAAGGTAAGAAAGGTATCATAGAAGCGTATCAAACCGGACGTGGAAAAATCATTATAAGATCAAAAGTAGAATTTATAGAATTAAAAAATAAAGTGCAAATTGTCATAACTGAAATTCCATTTGATGTAAACAAACAAAATTTAGTAAAAAAAATTGATGAAATTAGAATAGATAAGAAAATTGATGGTATTTTGGATGTAAAAGATGGATCAAATAGAGAGGGTATTAGAATAAATATTGATATTAAAAAAGATGCCAATAGAAATCTAATATTAAATTATTTATATAAAAATACAGAATTACAAATTTCTTATAATTATAATATGGTTGCTATAGTAAACAGACGACCATACACACTTGGATTAATTCCGATTCTAGATGCCTATATTAAGCATCAAAAAGAAGTAATAACCAAAAGAATTGAGTTTGATTTAGCTGTTGATAAAAAAAGACTACATATTGTTGAGGGATTAATTAAAGCGTTATCCATACTAGATGATGTAATAGTAACCATAAGATCTAGTAAAAATAAAAGTGATGCTAAAGAAAATATAATTGAAAAATTTAATTTTACAGAACAACAAGCAGAAGCAATTGTTACGTTGCAACTTTATAAATTAACTAATACTGACGTAACAGAACTTATAGTGGAAAGCAATACCTTAAATAATAATATTAATTTGTTAAATGAAATATTAAACAATGAAGAAAAATTGAAAACAGTTATGAAAGACGAGTTAAAACAAATAAAAAAAGAATATGCTAATCCTAGATTAACAGAAATTAAAGATGAAATTACTGAAATAAAAATTGACACAACAGAAATCATTCCAAAGGAAGACGCAATAGTAGTTGTTACTAAAGAAGGATATATAAAAAGGGTTTCTCCTAGAAGTTATTCAGCTAATGATGGTGAAACCCAAGTTAAGAACGGTGATTATGTTATAGGTCTATATGAATTAAATACATTAGACACAGTACTATTATTTACCGATTTAGGTAACTACTTATATGTACCAGTATACGAAATTCCAGATTTAAAATGGAAAGATCTAGGAAAACATATAAGTAATATTATTACAATACAAGCTGATGAAAATATAATTGCATCTATCCCTGTTACTAATTTCGAAGTTGATAAATATGTAACAATGTTTACTAAAAATGGAATGATAAAAAGGACAAAATTATCAGACTTTAAAGTAACTAGGTATTCCAAACCTATGACTGCTATAAATTTGAAAAATAATGATAAATTAATTGGTATTTCATATATTCAAGGAACTGAAGTGTTTATATCTACTAAATTAGGATATGGTTTAAGATATAACATAGATGAGGTTTCACCAGTTGGGTTAAAAGCAGCAGGTGTGAAGTCTATAAATTTAAAAAATGATGAAGTTGTTTCTGGAAATGTGTTTGATGATAATTATAATTATATAACAGTTATTACCAATAAAAACACATACAAAAGATTGAAAATATCTGATATAGAAAAAACAAGTAGGGCTAGAAAAGGTGTCTTAATAGTAAGAGATGTTAAAACAAATCCATATTATATTTTAAAAACAATTATAACAGGAACAAAAAACAATTTAGGTATAAAAAATGGAGAGGAAATACAGATTGTTAAAATAACTGATGCTCCTATAGCAGATAGATATTCAACAGGTACTTCTATTTCAAAAGAAGGAATTGAGGATGTATTTATAGTCGAAAAACTTCAGACCAGAGACAATATAGAAAAAAATGTTATGTCTGAAGTAGATGAGAAGGAAGAATTAAAATTATCTAATGTAGATGAAAAAATAATGACAATAGATGACTTTTTAGATAATTTTGAAATAATAGAGGATTAAACCTCTTTTTCTTTAATCTTTTTTTGGAATAAGCATATAATTTATTAGGTGGTTATATGAATAATGTTGAAAAGTTTAAAGAATTTGTAAGGAAAAACCCATCACTTATAAAACACGTTAGGATTGGAGATATGACATGGCAAAAATTCTATGAAATATTTAATCTATATGGTGAAAATAATGATGCATGGAAAGATTATATAACTTCTTCTAATAAGACAGAAACCAAAGCAGCAGCGGCAACAGCTGGAGTTGGACTTGGTGACTTTATTTCAATGTTTAAAGGTTTAGATTTAGATGGGATACAAAGTGGTGTAAGTAGTATTCAAAGAGTTTTATCAGTGTTACAAGATTTTTCTTCTAAAGATTCAACAAATTCAACAAAACCTAAGACAGAATATAAGCCAAGACCCTTATATAAACATTTTGAAGATTAATGACACTAGATGTACAATTTAGACTAAAAAGTAATGCTAATTATATAAAATATATAAGGGAAAACTCATATTGGTATAAATATTTAAATCGTAACCCACAGCTTATTAAAAATTTTGAAGATGAAGTAAAGGAAGTATATAAGCTTAGAAGTACTGATAAAATTGGAAGAGTTTTAGATACAATTGAGATGGTACAAAATTTGATGGCTTCTTTAAATTAAATTTTATATAAATAATTATACGTGTAATTTGAATAAATAAAGCCCTATTAGAATAGGGCTTTATTTATTGGATAAATTCTA
>DUWA01000062.1 GCA_012840755.1 Mycoplasmatota bacterium
AGAATATGAAAGAACTTTAAAATTAATATTAAAACTATTAATTACAGCTTCATATTTTTGATAATCGATGAAAAAAATGGTCATATTAGTAAAAAAATCTATAAGCCTTGTATCATCTTTTTCAAGTGCTTTAATTAGCATTTGACTAAGTTCATATAAAAACTTATCAATAAATGCATCCTCTAATTTATTTAAACTTCTATATTTTATTGAACAATCTTTAAAGTTTTCATTAACAACAATATTATATTTATCATAATTATGTAAATACTTAACAGTTGTTTCATATATATTTTTAACATCAGAATAATTAGTATTTACGGCTATTTTTTTGTATATATTATCAATAATTAAAACTCGATTTTCAATACTGAGCGTTTCCATTTTTCTGTTCCTTTCAAAAAGATATAAAAATTATATTATAAAAAAATCTCTGTCAAATCAAAATAAATTAATCATTTTTGTCAACAATAATAATAGGTGATATTATGTCTCATGAAATAGATTTAAGTAAATACGAAATAAGAACTGATTTAGCCATTGAATCGATTGAAGAAAATGAAAATATCGAAGGCATAAAAAGTGTTGTTGAAAAAGTTGGCGATATTAAAATAACTAATGTAGTCGTTGACAAAAAAGGTAGCAGTGTTATAAATAAGAAAATAGGTATGTATATTACTATTGAGTTTGATGATGTAACAGACAAAGATAATAAAGAAAAGGTAATTGAAGTTTTTAGTTTTTATTTTAATAGGATGTTGAGGGAACTAAATTTAACTGATAACAAAAGTTGTATGATTATTGGTCTTGGAAACTCAAGTTCTACTCCAGATGCTTTGGGGCCGCTTGTTGTTGAGGATATAGTAGTGACAAAACATTTATTTGAACTTGGTTGTGTTGGGAAGGGATTTAGAAATGTATGTGCAATAAACCCAGGAGTTATGGGAAAAACTGGAATCGAAACAAGTAATATGGTAAAAAGTATTGTTGAAAGTGAGAAACCTGATTTTTTAATTGTTGTTGATGCATTAGCAAGTAAATCTTTGGATAGAGTAAATAAAACTATTCAAATGTCTGATGCTGGTATAAATCCAGGAAGTGGGATTGGAAATAACAGAAAAGAAATTAGTAAAGAAGTTTTAGGCATACCTGTTATTGCTATTGGTGTTCCAACAGTTGTAGATGCTGTTACAATTGTATCTGATACAATAAATTTTATGCATAAACATTATTCATATATGAAAAAAAATATAAATAATCCAGTTAATAGGCTAATTCCACTTTCGAGTATTAACTATTTGAAGGAAAAAATAGAAATTGAAGAAAATGATAAAACTAAATTATTAGGATATATAGGAAGCTTAAACGATAAAGAGATTAGAGCACTAATATATGAAGTACTTAGCCCTATTGGATATAATATGATTGTGACACCTAAAGAAGTAGATTTTGTTATGAAAAAATTATCAGAAATTATATCAAAAGGAATCAATAAAACATTACATGAAAGCATGAATAACACATAAATTAATAAATAATCTTTATTTTGACAAAAAGTTTTTTCTAACCTTAGTATAATATGAATAAAATAAATTAGGTGATAAAGGTGAAAAAACGATTTAAAGCAAAAAAGGGAATAGTTTTAAAACTTAGATTGAAATATGCGTTGTATATTGTTTTAATATATGTATTTTATCAATTAGGAATTTACATAGTATTAAATGTTAAATTAGTAGATTCTAATGAAAAATTTATTATGAATATGCTATCTAATTCTAATTACCACATCATGTATGAGAAAAAAGAAAAAAATTTATTCAATAAATTCTTTAATTACATTTCGAATATAAATTTAGAAGAACCATTAACTATATTTAATACAAATGTAATTTTTAAAGAAAGTAACAAAAGAAATCCAGTTATAGTAAACGATTATACTGATGATTATAGTAATATGGAAGAACTTAGTAAGATAACCTCCTATATAACTGATCCAAATCCGACGGACGTAGAAAATCCTTTAATATATATATATAATAGTCATCCGCTAGAAAACTATAGTAATCAAAGTTTAGAACTATATAATATAACACCAAATGTAATGATGACATCATATATGTTAAAAGAAAAATTAAACAAAATAGGGTTGCCCACAATAGTTGAAGATGGTAACTTGACGGAATTTATGCGTATAAATAATTGGACACATAAAGATAGTTACAAAGCTAGTAGAATATATTTGGTGAATGTTAAAAATAAGTATCCAAGTTTAAAGCTTTTCATAGATATTCATAGAGATTCTATTAAAAAAAACGCATCAACTATTAAAATTAACAACAAAGAATATGCAAAAGTATTATTTGTAGTTGGTCTAGAACATAAAAATAAAGATACTGCCTTAAAAGTAGCTAATTCAGTTAATGCTATAGTAAATTCTAAATATAAAGGGTTATCACGTGGTGTCATTACTAAAGGAGGCGCTGGAGTTGATGGAATATATAATCAAGATTTTCACCCCAATATGATTTTACTTGAAATAGGTGGATATCAAAATACTATTGAAGAAATACTTAATACTGTTGAAGCAATGTCTCTTGTAATTAAGGAGTATTTATCATGAAACCAGAAGAGAAAATAAAAATAATTACAAAGTTTTTAAAAATTTTCTTTTGGGTATTGTTTATATCATTTTGTGCTTTATATATATCACAAGCAACAGGGTATTATGAATATGAGCTTCATAAAAAAGTAATATTTACTGAAGAGCAAATAAAAAAGTTTGAAAATGATGTAAAAAATGGGGCTAATATTGATATAAATGATTATTTAAAGAATCAAAACAAATATTATCAAAACAATACATCAAAGTTAGGTTTAAATATTTCAAATTTTATTGGTAAAAATGTGAAGAATGGGATAAAAAAAACATTTGAAGCTTTATCAAAATTAATAGAGGAATGATTGGATATGTGCTATAATTAAGTAGAGGAGTGATAAAGTGAGCGACTTAATTATAGGATCACACGTCTCATTTAAAAAAGAAAAGCAACTGTTAGGATGTGTTGTTGAAACTCTAAATTATGGAGCTAATGCATTTATGTTTTATACAGGGGCACCACAAAATACTAATAGAATACCAATTGATATTGAACTTAAAGAAGCAGCATTTAAGTTGATGGAAGAAAACAACATTGATAAGGAAAATGTAGTAATACATGCACCTTATATAATAAATCTGGCAAATAATAATCAAAACTATGATTTTGCTATTAGATTTTTAAAAGAAGAAATATCAAGAAGCGAAATGTTAGGAATAAAAAAAATAGTCTTACATCCTGGAAGTCATGTTGGACTTGGAAAAGAAAAAGGTATAGAAAACATTATAAATGCTTTAAATTTAGCTATAAACGAAGAAACAAAGTCAATAATATGTTTAGAGACTATGGCAGGAAAAGGTAGCGAAATTGGCGATAATTTTAATGATATTAAAAAAATTATTGATGGTGTAAAGCACAAAGATAAAATTATGGTTTGTCTTGATACTTGTCATTTGAATGATGCAGGATATGATATTAGTAACTTTGATTATATTTTAGATGAATTCGATAAAGTAATCGGTATAGAAAAAATAGCTTGTATTCATGTTAATGATAGTAAAAATGATTTAGGAAGTCATAAAGATAGACATGAGAACTTTGGGCTTGGCAATCTTGGTTTTGAAAATTTAATAAAAATTATTTATAACCCACGTTTAAAAGGAATCCCTAAAATTTTAGAGACTCCATATGTGACAAAAAGTGATGATGACAAGGAAAAAATATATCCACCTTATAAGTTTGAGATAGATATGATTAAAGAAAAAAAATTTAATTCGAATTTATTAAATGACATAAGAAACTACTATAAATAATTTCTAAATTTATTTTTATATTCTTTAAATAGTTCTTCAATTTTCTTATATGTTGAAGTGCTTACCTTACTTTTTATTTCATTAAAAATTCCTGTTGGATTTCCATAAATAATTGTATGCCAATCGCGTTTAATATAATTATAAATTATATTCTTCTCATCATTATTTAAAGTTGTACCATGTTTTCTTGCAAATGAATCAATATCATTTGGACTTATTTTATCAACATACTGCTTTATAAGTTTTTCTTTCATAATTCACCTCTATTAAATTATATGTAGTAAATTTTTGCTGATGTATTTAATTATTACTATAAAGGAGAGATAATATGTATGAATTAAAACCACTTAGATATAGTGAGAATTCACTTGAACCTTATATCAGTAGTAAAACAGTCGATATACATTATAATAAACATGCGAAAAATTATTTAAATAAGTTAAATAATATATTAAATGAATTAAACTATGATTTTAGTATGCCTTTGAATGAGTTGGTTGTTAATATTGAAATTTTTCCAATAGAAAAAAGGGATGATGTACTATTTAATGCTGGAGGGGTATTGAATCATGATCTTTATTTTTCTAACATTAGTCCAAATAGAAATATATATCCAACTGGACAGTTTTTAGAAGCCATTGACAAACAATTTGGAAGTTTTGAAAATTTTAAAAACGAATTTATAAAAAAAGCCAATATATTAACAGGATCTGGCTATACTTTTTTAGTGCTTACTAGAGATAATAAGTTGGAAATAATTAACACAACTAATCAAGAAACACCATATTTATATGGTCTTAAACCAATTATGACAATTGATTTATGGGAACATGCTTATTATTTAGATTATCAGAATAGAAGAAGCGATTATATTAATAACTTTTTTGAAATTATTGATTTTGAAGTGGTAGGAAAATTATATGAGGAAAACATCAAATAAAAGATATAATTATTACAAACGAATAGTAGATATAAAAGAAATTATCGAAAAAAGATTTAATATATTAATTATATTGATACTTTTTTTGTTTTCTTTTTTAGTAATAAATCTTTTTATAACTCAAGTTTTAAAAAATGAATATTATATAAATAAAGTCCTTCAATTAACTCAAACAATTACTTATGGTTCTACCGCACCTCGTGGACGTATTTATGATAGAAATCATAGATTAATAGTAGACAATACCCCTGTAAAAGTAATAACTTATAAAAAGCCTTCTGGGATTACTACAAAAGAGGAAATAGAAATTTCTTATAAATTAGCTAATATGATAGATATTAATTATTCTAAATTGCATATAACAAATTTAAAAGAATTTTGGATGGTAAATAATTCTAAAGAAATAAACTCTAGAATTACTGAAGTTGAATGGAATATGTTAAATGAAAGAAAAATAACCATTGAAGAAATTAATAAATTAAAACTAGAACGAGTTAAGGAAGAGGATTTAAATAAATACAATGAATTAGATAAAAAAGCTGCTTATATTTATTATTTAATGAATAGTGGATATTCTTATGCTGAAAAAAATATAAAAAGCAAAGACGTAACAGATTATGAATATGCAATTGTGTCTGAAAATATAGATAATTTAAAAGGTATAAACACAAAGCTGGATTGGGAAAGAGAATATTTATATGGAAATGTATTTAGATCGATATTAGGTAATGTAGGTAGTATTAGTTATGAAGAAAGACAAAATTATATTTCTAACGGATATTCATTAAATGATAGAGTTGGAATATCATATTTAGAGTATCAGTATGAATCAATTTTAAAAGGTAACAAAAACAAATATCAAGTCTTAGGTGATGGAACACATAAGCTAATTGAAGCAGGAACAAGAGGAAATGATATTGTATTAACAATAGATATAGAATTACAAAAAAAGGTAGAAGAAATAATTATCGATGAACTTTTAAAAACTAAAAGCGAACCGAATACTGAGTATTATAATCGTTCATTCGTAATAATAACTGATCCAAACAGTGGAGAGATAATCTCAATGGCTGGAAAGCAAATAGTGAAGACAGATGATGGCTACGAGTTTTACGATTACACTCCGGGTATTGTTACTTCTCCAGTTGTAGTAGGATCATCTGTAAAAGGAGCATCACATATTGTAGGTTATAATACTGGTGCATTAAAAATTGGTGAAATAAGATATGATACATGTATAAAAATAGCTGCAACACCTAAAAAATGTTCTTGGAGACAATTGGGTAGAATAAACGATATAGACGCACTGAGATATTCAGCAAACGTATATCAATTTTTTACAGCTATTAATGTTGGTGGTGGTGTTTATAAACAAGATGAACCATTAAATATTAATACATCAGCATTTCAGACTTATAGAAGTACGTTTGCTGAATTTGGTCTTGGTGTTAAAACAGGAATTGATTTACCAATAGAAAGTCTTGGGTATAAAGGAACAAGCACTTTATCAGGACATTTGCTTGATTTTGCGATTGGACAATATGATACATATACACCAATCCAGTTATCACAGTATATATCTACTCTTGCAAATGGAGGATATCGCGTACAACCTTATTTATTAAAATCAGCCTATGCTCCTAGCGAAAATAAATTGACAAATTTAATTTATGAAACAAAACCAACAGTATTAAATACTCTTAATACAAAAAAAGAGTATATTGATAGAGTCAAAGAAGGCTTCAAATCTGTAATGACACCTGGAGGTACAGGAAGTGGATATATTGATAACAACTTTAAACCTGCAGGTAAAACAGGAACAAGTCAAAGTTATATAGATACGGATTTAGATGGTGTTGTTGATACTTTAACATTAACAAATACTTTTGTATCTTATGTGCCATACGATAATCCTAAAATAACTTTTACAGTTGTATCACCTGATATAAGTCATTACGATGGGGCAACCTCATATCAATCTAATGTTAATAAAAGAATAAGTTCAAGAGTTTCACAAGTCTATTTTGAAATGTATAAATAACAAAAAGAATCATATTAAAAAATTGAAATATAGACAAAAATGTTTGAAATTAATCAAATATTTGTTATAATTATTTATGATGTTTATAAAGGAGGGATATTATGGCAAAAAAAGGAGAAGCAAGAGAAAGAATTACACTTCGTTGCAATGTTTGTAAAACTGAAAATTATCGTACTGAAAAGAATAAAGTAAACACTACAGAACGTTTAGAGTTAAATAAATTTTGTTCTACATGTAGACAAACTACAACTCATAATGAAAAAAAATAATTTATAATTGTTTTAAGGAGGGAAGTATTATGCATGAACACTTAATAAGTTCGTATAATTATAAAAATATTATAATGAATGATTCTACAAAACCAGTATTCGGAGAAACTACTAGCGTTTCAGTTAAAATAAGCGCTAAAAAAGTTAAATATTTAAAAGGACATAAAAAAAATAACAAAGTTGTAGTAAATAAGAAACCAAAACTTTGTTAACATTAAATGATTGGAGGAAACCATGGTAAATGTAAATGATTTAAAAAATGGTATGACAATCGGTTTCGATGGAAATATTTATTTAGTAGTTGAGTTTTTACATGTAAAACCTGGAAAAGGGCCTGCTTTTGTTAGGACAAAATTAAAAAATTTAAGAACAGGAGCAACAATTGATCATACATTTAATGCAGGAATTAAGGTAGAAAAGGCAGTTATTTCAAAAGAAAACATGCAATTTTTATATGCTTCTGGAGAAAGTTACAATTTTATGAATATGGAAACATATGAACAAATTGAACTTACTAAAGATCAAATAGGATCAGATTTTAAATTTTTAAAAGATGGTATCAATGTAGATATTACTTTTTTTGAAGGTGAAATGTTAGGGATAACATTACCTGAAAAAATTCAATATAAAGTTACTCATACAGAGCCGGCTGTAAAAGGAAACACTACAAATAATGCGACCAAAGATGCTGAACTTGAAAATGGTTTAGTTGTTAAGGTCCCACTTTTCATCAATGAAAATGATGTTATTATCGTTTCTACAAAAGATGGAAAATATGATTCAAGAGCATGATTTTAATAATTTTTAATAAAACATTGACAAATGAATAAAATATAGGTATAATCAAATAAGAAAAAAAGGAAAGAAGAAGTGTCCACTTCTCACCCGATTGCACATAGCTTTGGGTTTAAATGCCATAGTATAATAGTTTTAAAACATTACTAGGTTTTTATGTGGATACACTTCGTATCCATTTTTTTATGGAGGTGTCAAATATCGCTAATAAAGAAAGAGATTTGTTCATAAACGAACAAATTCGTGCAAAAGAAGTAATGGTTATTGGTCCTGAAGGACAACAATTAGGTGTAAAAAGTTTAAACGATGCTTTAACACTTGCAAATTATGCAGGCTTTGATCTTGTTCTTATTAACCAAACAGCTAATCCACCAGTATGTAAGATAATGGATTATAATAAGTTTAAATATGAGAATAAGAAAAAACAAAAAGAAAATGTCAAAAAGCAAAGAGAAACTAATCTTGAAATTAAAGAATATAGATTATCAGTTACAATTGATATTCATGATTTTAATACAAGAGTTACAAATGCTAAAAAATATTTAGAAAAAGGACATAAGGTAAAAGCATCAATTCGTTTTAAAGGAAGAGAAATAGCCCATCCCGAACTTGGTAGGGATGTATTACTTAAATTTGCAGAAGCATTAAATGAAGTGTCTGTTATTGAACAAAAACCGAGTTTGGATGGACGCTTTATGGTTATGATGCTAGTACAAAAAAAAGAAAAATAGGAGGGATTATATGCCAAAGAAAAAAACACATAAAGGAACAGCTAAAGTTTTAAATGTAAGACCTGGTGGAACTATAAGTATTGGAAAACCAGGCTCAAGACATAATACGGGTAAGAAAAATTCTGCATTTAATAGAAGAGCTAGAAAAGGGTCTACATTAAGTGATTCAGACTACAAAAGAATTAAAGATATAATATAGTAATATAAAGGAGGAAAAGCATGACAAGAGTTAAAAGAGGTACGATTACTCGTGCACGTCATAAAAAAGTTTTAAAAATGGCCAAAGGATACTTTGGAAGTAAACATAGATTATATAGAACTGCACATGAACAAGTTATGCATTCATTAAAATATGCATATAGAGATAGAAGACAAAAGAAAAGAGACTTTAGAAAATTATGGATTACAAGAATTAATGCTGCATGTCGTATGAATGATATAAGCTATTCAAAATTCATAAACGGTTTAAATAAAGCTGGTGTTGTAATCAACAGAAAAATGTTAAGTGAACTTGCAATTGACAATCCAGAAGCATTTACAGAACTAGTAAAATTAGCAAAAGAAGCAAAATAAAACTGATAAAGTCTTTATAAAATTCAAATTAATTTGCAATTTAAAATAATCAAAAGATTGATTATTTTTTTGTTATTATGATATAATAAATTTACATCAAAATACATGTTATGGTTTAATAAAAGGAGATGTTTTATGTTTGGTCAATTTTTAACTAAAAATGATTTTTTTGAAAGGTATATGAATCTTTTTTCTATAAGATTTACATATGGTAGTTTAACAGTAGAAGATGAAAAGGGTGATTATATATCTCCCGAAAATAGTTTGAAAATTTATAATAATATGGAAGCTTTTAAAATGTTACTAAAATCGGATAAAAATAAATTAACTCCATATGATTTAGTTGATGTAGTTGATCAAGTTAATAAAAATATTAATTTTTTTGAAAATGGTTTTAGAAGAATAAACATTAATATTCAGGGTGCTGACTTTTTACCAATCGATGTAAAAGATGTTATACCTGCCATGTATTCACTTTTTAATAATTACTACAA
This sequence comes from Mycoplasmatota bacterium, assembly GCA_012840755.1. Classification (GTDB taxonomy): domain Bacteria; phylum Bacillota_I; class Bacilli_A; order RF39; family UBA660; genus DUWA01. The sequence continues at coordinate 9,754 of DUWA01000062.1, forward strand.
TATATGGGATGTATTGCCAGTGTATGAAAGGGAAGCAAGGTTTCATATTGCTTTATTAAAAATTCATCCTTTTGAAGATGGAAACGGTAGAACGGCTAGAATAGTTATGAATTAT
>DUWA01000010.1 GCA_012840755.1 Mycoplasmatota bacterium
TATTTAACTCTTCTATAATAGTTAATATTAAGTTGTTATCGATTTTATCTATGTTTTTTGAAATATATGAGTGTTTTTTTTCTACGTCGTTTTTATTTAATATTTTATATAACAAAATATCTTTTAATCTAATTATTAATTCTTCTGATAATTTAAGTAAACTTTTTCCTTGATTATCATATTCTTCTATAAGATTTAAAATTGTCTGTAAATCTTTTTCAAATATAGCTATTATTAAATTTTCTAATTTTTCTTCTTCAATTAACCCATTTATTTCATATACAGCCTTCTTATTAATATTATTATTGGTATAAGCTAATAATTGATCCAACATACTTATTGCATCTCTCATACCTCCATTAGAATGTTTTGCTATTTCATATATAGAATCATTATCAATTGTGATATTCTCAGTTTCAGAAATATATCTAATTCTGCTTGCTATATCATTTATATTTATTTTTTTAAATTCTAATTTTTGGCAGCGTGATAAAATGGTTGTTGGTACTTTATGAGGATCCGTTGTTGCCATAATAAATATGACATGAGCTGGAGGTTCTTCTAATGTTTTCAGTAAGGCATTAAATGCCCCAATTGATAGCATGTGTACTTCATCAATTATATATATTTTATATTTTCCAATAGAAGGTACAAGATTAATTTTACTTTTTAATTCTCTAATCTCATCTACTCCGTTATTTGAAGCTGCATCTATTTCAATTATATCTATACTGTTTTTTTCATTAAATTGAATACATGATTCACATGTTTCACATGGAACATATTCTTTAAGATTAGTACAGTTTAATATTTTGCCAACTATTTTTGCTACACTAGTTTTGCCTGTTCCTCTTGGTCCACTAAATAGATATGCATGAGATACTTTATTATTAGTAATTGAATTTTTTAATATTTGAACAATTATATTTTGACCATATACATCATCAAGATTAGTAGGCCTATATTTTCTATATAATGCTTGATACATAATAACACCTCAATCTTATACATTATATCATTTATAAAAACAAAAGGAAATAATATATTATTTCCTTTTGTCTAAAAAAAATTTTTTAAGAATTTTAGAAGATTCTTCTTTTAAAACGTCCTTTTTTATTTCAACCTTATGATTGTTTGTATTATTCATATTTTCAATATTAATCATTTCTATGTGTCCAAATTTTGGATTATCAGTTGCATAAATGACTTTTTTTATTCTAGATTGTATTATTGCTCCACAACACATCATACATGGTTCAAGAGTTACATACATTTCACAATTATCTAAATACCAACTTTTTTTCTTTTTACAGGCTTTGTTAATAGCTAGAATTTCAGCATGATATGTTGCTATTAATTTTTTTTGTTTTTTATTATGTGCTTTAGAAATTATTTTACCATTTTCAACTATCACTACACCAACAGGGACGTCCCCGTGTTTTATACTCTTTTTGGCTTCTTTTAGAGCAATTTTCATATAATTATTCATTTTTTATCACCTAATATAAAAGGTGCACACATTCATTGATTCTTAAGGCTGCTATTTTCCAATCCTGACCTGTTTCGAATATAAATGTTGCACCTTAATAACTATACATCATTTCAAAATAATTTTCAAGAATTTTAATACATATAAAAAAATGTTTCACGTGAAACATTTTTTGGTTCTATAATAAATAGTGTTGGTGGGAAAAATCAACACTATTTTATGTTTAATATAAAAGAGACACAAACCAAAGACTTTTGATACA
>DUWA01000063.1 GCA_012840755.1 Mycoplasmatota bacterium
AACATGTACTAAAAAGAACTGGAAATTATACCAGTTCTTTTTAACAATTTTTATTTTTAATAAACTCTCTCAGTATTTTGGTTAGTGCTCTTTTCTCAATTCTAGATACATAACTTCTGGATATTCCTAATTCCTTGGCAATATCTTTCTGAGTTACTTCATCATTACCATCTAGTCCATATCTTTTTGTTATAATATTTCTTTCTCTATCAGTTAAAATAGATATATATTCTTTTAATTGTACAATATTATTTTTGTTATGTATATCGAGTGCAAAATCAGGTTTGGGAGTTTTCAAAATATCAAGAAAAGTTATTTCATTACCATCTTTATCAAAGCCAATAGATTCGTTAATACTTATATTTTTGTTATTCTTTTTATCGCTTCTATAGTACATTAGTATTTCATTTTCAATACATCTTGCACAGTACGTAGTAATCTTAGTTCCATGTTTGTACGAAAAACTATCAATACCTTTAATAAGTCCGATTGTACCTATGCTAATTAAATCATCAATATCATCCTTTTTGTGTTCATACTTTTTAACTATATGGGCTACAAGTCTTAAATTATGTTCAATAAGTTTGTTACGCGCATCTTTATTACCAAGCCTAGCTAAATTTATACATCTTTCTTCTTCTTCCTTATCTAAAGGTTCAGGAAAAATGTTATTAGAATATGCTGTTGTAAAAATAAAAAAGTCTTTGAATAATAATTTAAATATATTTCTAATCATAAATCACTTCCTAACAAATCATATTTTAATTATCAATATTTATGATATTGAACAAGCTAAATATTTATGGATTTTATTTATATTTTTAATTAATAAAAAAATATATTAGATTATTAATAATAACTTGAATATATTATTATAGATTGTATTAACTACTTATTTAAAATAGTACTTGACAATGCAAAGTAGTTGGTATAGAATTATATTGAGGTGGGATATGAATACTCAATTTAAAAAAGGGGTTCTAGAATTAATAGTATTAATATCTATTAGTAATAAAGATATGTATGGTTATGAACTCGTTCTTGAGGTTTCCAAAATCGTAGATGTAAATGAAGGAACAATATATCCCTTATTAAAACGTCTTACGAATGAGAAGTATGCAGAAACATACCTTGTAGAATCAACAGAAGGTCCTTCAAGAAAATACTATAAAATAACAAAATTGGGAATTGATAGGATGAATGAACTTGAGAGTATATGGTTTAACTTTTCAAAAGCAGTAAATGATTTTATAATGGAGGTTAAAAAATGAATAAAAATGAATTTCTAAATGAACTAAGAAAAAGGTTAAAACTATTAGATAATGGAGAAATAGATGACATTATCAGTGAATACAGTGTTACTATTGATGAGAAAATTAAAAATGGTAAAACTGAAATAGAAGCTGTTAAGGATTTTGGAGATATTGACGAACTAGCTAAAGAAATATTAAGTGCTTATAAAATAAATCCCGATTATAAAGAAAAAAATTCTAACAGTGATATAGACAATATTATTAATAGAATTAACGAAATTATTAAAGACTTATCAAGAAAAGTAGTAGATATAGGAAATAAATTCTTAAATAAAATGAAAATAGAATCTAATAACGACAAGGATACAACAACTATAATCTTAGAATTATTATTTAAAGTTATTATTGTTTTATTTATAATAACAATATTAAGACTTCCTTTTGTTATAATATCATCAATAGGATCTGCTTTATTAGGGGTAGGAAATTTTAGTTTTTCCAAGTTTACGGTTCTTACTTTTAGTATATTAATGGAATTTATATACATCATTGCTTGTATTTATTTTGGATCTTTAATAATAAACAAATTTATATTTACTTCTCCAAAAAGAAATACCCCAACAGGAGAACCTTCAGATAATAACAAAGACACTGTATTTAAATATAAAGAAGATGTAAATAATAAGTCAAATGAAGTAAACAATATGATTGTAGCAGAAGAAAAAAAAGATAAAAAAAATAAAGATATAGTGACTATAAGAGAAAGTAACTACTCAAATTTGAAAAATAATTCGGGATGTTCTTCAATAATAATGATATTATTAAAATTATTTGTTATATTAGTTTTTATAGTACCATTAATAGCACTAATAGTAATAAGTTCAATATTTTTAATATTTTTCTTTCTATTAACAATTTCAGGAATTCCTGTAATTGGGGCTTGTATAGCGCTAATAGGTGGAATTATACTTACAGCATCCTTAATTAACATATTTATAAGCATAATAAGTGAAAAAACTAATTTGAAAATCACACCAATTATAGTCTCAATAGTTCTAATTTTAGTTGGAATAACAGTTTCTGTTAATAATATATTTAAGATTGAATATATTTCAGACCCATATAAAGATAATATAAATCTTAAATCATCAGAATACATTTTTGAAGTTAATGATGAGACTGATATTAATGTGGGTAGTAGTGATTATACAAAAAAAATCGATAATACAATAACTGATAATAAAGTATATATAACTGTTTTATATTCTGATTATATTATATCGAACGTAGAAGTAGTAAAGATGGTTGATTATATTGATTTTAAATATTCTATACAAAAAGAAAATGATTTTATGTACTTTAAAAATATAATAAATAAAATTAAAGATGATTTGAAAAATAACAAGATATATGATTATGATAAATTAAGGAATATTCATATTAAAATAAAAGCAAATGAAGAAACGCTTGATAAGATTAGTATTGTAAGAAATATACAATACAGAGATATCTAATATATATAAGATAAGAAAGTTTATAAGCTTTCTTTTTTTTATAAGAGGATAAATAAATAATATAATGTAACTTTAATTAGGAGGTGTTAATATTAAAATTATTTTATCTTCTTTGATATTAATTTTATTCATGCCAACAACTATTGGTAAAACGTATTATACAGAATATAGTGATTATAGCGATTATACAAAAGATAATATAACTGAAAATGAATTAATATATAAAGAAGAATCAATAAGATACAAATGGTATTTTGAAGAAAAAGTAGGTCTTGGATATTATACTGATATAGACAATCTAAATAACAATGAATATGTGGATTATAACGATTGGATATATGGTGAATTTAGTAGTTGGACAGATATTATTCCATTAGATAAAGAAGGGAGGATATTAGAAGAAAAGATTGCGTATAAATATGCGTTTATGGAAAAAATAAGGTATATTCATTTTTCAAACCTTCAAGGTAGTAATGGATATATAAGATTTCCTGAAATAGAGGTATATGAAAATAATAACAAATTAAAATATACAGTATATTGTGAAAAATGTAATGATGATTTTCCTATGTATATAGCAAATAATATATATAACGAAAATTATTCCTATGTTGAAAATGGAGGATATTTTAGAATTGATTTAGGTGATTATTTCTATCCGAATGACATAAAAATAAAATTATATTTATATGACACTGGAGGAGTTCCAAAAACCTACAAAATAACTTTAACTAAAAATGAAATTTTGGATGAAGAATTGTTATCAAAAGAATTTACTGATTATAGAGCTGTAAATACACTAGATAATGTGATGTTAAATGAGATTGGAGCTAATGATTTGAATATAGTAAATGGTAAATTCGAAAGTTTTTCTGAAACAGATAAATATATAAAACCAACTAAAACGTTATTGGTAACCGAAGTGAAAAAATATAGATTCAAAGATATGATGTATAACATCTATACATATATAAAGACATATGCTGAGGATTATCATGAATATTTAGACAATTATACAAAAGATCCGAATAACTTTATAACGCTTTATAGGTATAAATATAGGGATAAAATAATAGTTCCTGAAAATATATTAATAGATACATATGAATTTAATTTAGATGAATATATAGATTCAACAGATGAATACAAAATAGTAGGTGATTTTGATATATATAAAAACAACAATTACGAAATGAAAATCATTTTTAAAGAATTACAAATTCCGTTTAATCTCCAAGTCCAAATAACAGAAAATGAAATTACTCATGAAGTAGATAATGATGATATTAATGAAAACATAGAAGAAAATAAATCATCTAATGAAAAAGAAACAATAGAAGATGATATAAAAAAAGGGAAAATCACTGAAGATATTTATAATGATAATTTAAATATTATTTTAGAAAATGAGAAAATTACTGATGATATTTTATTAGATGATTTTTCTGCTATAGAAAAAAATGTTTTTTTGGAAAATAAACAAACAAATATAATAGAAGACATTAAAGAAAATATTGAAAATGAAAATAAACAAAACATTAAATATGATGAATATTTAAATCATAATAACCAAAATATAATAATAAAAGAAAAGAATGATAAACCTAATAACACAAATAATGAAAATAAACATAATCGTAAAATAAAACTTTCTTTGATATTTATAGCAGTAACATCAACAATTTTCTTAAATAAAAGGTCGAATTAAATTTAATTCTACTTTTGTCGAAACTGTATAAACTCTTGGATACATGTGCTAAATTATAATGCGAGGTGATATATGTTAGATATAGATGTGGAATTTAGAAAAGGAATATTATTTGTTAGATTATTTGGCGTTTTAGATAAAAATACTGTTAAAAAATTAGAAAAAGAGGTATTGAATCTGGTAAAGAATATAGGAATTAAGAATATCGTATTTAATATGCAAAACTTAACTTCGATTGATATTAGTGGTATAAAGGGCATATATTCCAGCTATTCTTTTTGTAAAAAAAATGATGGTAAAAGTATTATGTGTGGACTTAAAAATCCACTAGTTAGCCACAGAATCAAAAATAGTAGGCTGTCTCAGTATATGTTTGAAACTAGTGATGAAATAGGCGCTATTAATGTTATAAATTTATAAAGGAGCGAATATGAATACTAAATTAAATGAACTTATATTAGAAAACCAAAACCTTATATATTCAATATCTCATTATTTTAATTACTATAATAGTAAAGAGGACTTGTTTCAAGCAGGTGTAATTGGACTGATTAATGCTTATAAAAATTATAAACCGGATGTTGGAACCAAATTTACAACATATGCATACCCGTATATTTTAGGTGAGATGAAAAAATTAGTAAGAGAGGATAAAAGTGTAAAAGTAAGTAGAGATATAATTAAATTAAACCTAAAAATTGAAAAAGCAACATTGTTATTAACACAAAAATTAATGAGACAACCTTCATATTATGAAATTTCTGAGTATTTAGATATACCTATATGCTATATTGAAGAAGCTATTAGATCAACTTATCCGGTTGAAAGTTTTGATAATGCGATATATACAGATGATAAAGAGATTACTCTTTATGATGTGATTTCAGATACAAATTCCATGGATATAGATACTCTTATTGCATTGAAAGAAGAGTTGAATAGTTTAAACGTACAGGAAAAAATGTTAATAGAAAACAGATATTTAAAAGATTTAACACAATCTGAAACAGCAAAAAAACTCGGTATTACACAAGTACAAGTGTCTAGACAAGAAAGTAAGGTTTTATCGAAACTAAAAGATAAACTAGCAAGTTAGTTTATCTTTTAATTTTGAATAAAAATATAAAAAAAATACATAATAGTTGTGGAGGGATAAAATGGAAAAAAATAGATATAAAGATATAGTAAAGGACCATACCCCAAAAGAAAACAGATTATATAATACCATGATAGCCTTTTTTGTTGGGGGATTAATGGGGGTAATTGGACAAGGTTTAGTTGATTTATATGCCCTTGTTTTTGATATTAGTACAAAAGAAGCATCAATATTTATGATAGTAACACTAATATTTATAGGATGTTTATTAACCTGTTTAGGTTTCTTTGATAAATGGGTGCACGCATGTAAAGCTGGTCTTATTGTTCCAATAACAGGATTTGCTCATTCGATGATGAGTGCTGCACTCGAATATCGTAAGGAAGGTTTAATAACAGGAATTGGTAGCAATATGTTTAAATTAGCGGGTTCTGTAATAATATATGGTGTAGTAAGTGCTTATACATTTGGAATAATAAGGTATTTTCTATTAGGAGGTTAATATGACATTTAAATATAATAACGTTTATATAAATGCTACCGGAACAGTTTCAGGACCATTTGAAAATAATGGACCAATAGGAAAATATTTTGATAAAAGTTATCAAGATATGTACTTTAAAACAACATCTTGGGAAAAAGCAGAAACAAGATCAATTATAGATTCAGTTGATATATTGCTAAATAAAATAACTAAGACTAAAAAAGATATAGATTTATTTATTGCTGGAGATTTATTAAATCAATTAGTAGCTTCAAATTATGCTGCGTCATCACTTGGAATACCTTTTTTAGGAGTTTATAATGCTTGTGCAACTAGTGTAGAAGGCTTAATAATTGGTTCAAACATGATTGAATCAAATCAGATAAAAAACTGTATAGTATCGACATCATCTCATAATAATTCTTCAGAGAAGCAATTTAGATATCCTGTTGAATATGGTGGTCCTAAAAAGAAAACAGCAACTTTCACTGTGACTGGAGCAGGTAGTGCATATTTATCCTACAATAAAGAGGGAGTTAAAATAGAAAGTGCAACTGTTGGTAAAGTTGTGGATTTAGGAGTAAAAGATGTTAATAATATGGGGGCTGTAATGGCTCCTGCAGCAGCATGGGTAATCAATAAACATCTCAACGATACTAAAAGAAAGATTGATTATTATGATTTAGTTTTAACAGGGGACTTAGGAATATATGGTAGAGAGATTTTAAAGGATTATATGAAAACTGAGTATGGTATAACACTTAAAAATTATGAAGATTGTGGATTAATAATTTTTGATCGAAATACTCAACCAGTTTATGCTGGAGCAAGTGGTGCAGGATGTGTTCCTTTAGTCACCTATGGTTATATATTTAACAAATTAAAGAAAAAGGAATTAAGCAGAGTATTAGTAGTAGCAACAGGTGCTTTGTTTTCACAAACAGTAGTAAATGAAAAAAGTACGCTACCTGGTATAGCTCATGCTATTAGTTTGGAGGCGCTAGATTTAGAATGATATATTTAAATGCATTTATATTTTGTGGAATTGTTTGTGTAATTGGACAAATAATATTAGACAACACTAAGTTAACTCCAGGTCATGTTACAGCACTTTTAGTTGTTGTAGGGTCATTTTTAGATACATTTAGTATATATGATAAATTTATCATATGGGCTGGTGGTGGAGCAATGGTGCCTATTACCAGTTTCGGACATTTATTAATCCATGGTGCTTTAGATACTGCCAATGATATAGGATTTATGGGTTTAATGGTTGGAATGTTTGATTTAACTGCATCTGGAATTACCTCAGCTATAATTTTTTCATTCTTTCTATCGCTTATATTTAAACCTAAAAGTTAATAAAAGCAAATTGCTTTTATTTTTTTTATTCCAATTAATAAATCTAAAACAAGAATTATTTTCAAATTTAGTTTTGTTAAGACTATACAAATTGTCCTATTATTAGTATTTTTACATATAATTTTCTAAGAGGTGTTATATGTTTTTCAGAAATATACATATTAGAATTAAAATTATATTAGTAGTATTGGTACTACTTTTTATATTAATAATAGGAAAAGTTTTTTATATTCAAGTAATTCAATACGAAAAATTAAATGAGTATGCTAATGGTCTTTGGAGTAGAAATTTGCCTATTGAAGCAAATAGAGGTGTTATATATGATAGAAATAATGTAATAGTTGCTGGAAATGTAACAACAACATCGTTAGTATTAATTCCTAATCAAATTATTAACAAACAACTAACAGCTCAAAAATTAAGCGAAGTTTTAAATATTACATATGATGAAATGGCTAAACATGTTAATAAGAAAACCTCAATTGAACGAGTTCATCCTGAAGGAAGAAGGCTTTCTTATGATGTTGCTGATAGAATATATGATTTAAAATTACCTGGTGTGTACTTAGTAAAGGAAGCTAAAAGATATTATCCATATGATACTTATATGTCACATACTTTAGGATTTGTTGGTATTGATAACCAGGGTTTAAGTGGACTTGAATTAATGTACGATAATTATTTAACTGGAAGTAGTGGAGCTATAAAATATTTTAGTGATGCAAAAGGAAATAGATTACAATTATCAGAGATATACCAAAAGCCACAAGATGGAGTTAATATAACTTTAACGATAAATCATAATATTCAATTATCACTTGAAAGAGAATTAAATAACGCAATGGCCAAATATAACCCTGATCAAGCAATAGGAATAGTAATGAATCCAAAAACAGGAGAAATATTAGCAATGTCATCGCGTCCAAATTTCTCACCTAGCAATTATAAGGATTATACAGTAGAGGAAATCAATAGAAATTTACCAATTTGGGCAACATATGAACCAGGATCAACATTTAAAATTATCACATTAGCTGCTTCACTTGAAGAAAAAATTGTAGATTTACAAAATGATACTTTTCATGATTCGGGTAGTATTAGGGTAGAAAATGCAAAATTACATTGTTGGAAACATGGCGGACATGGGGCTCAGACATATCTTCAAGTAGTAGAAAATTCATGTAATCCTGGTTTTGTTAATCTAGGATTAAAATTAGGAAAAGAAACACTATTTAATTACATTGATAAATTTGGCTTTGGAAAGAAAACAGGTATAGATTTAAACGGTGAAGGTAGTGGAATAATATTTAAGTTAGATAGAGTTGGACCTGTCGAACTTGCAACAACCGCATTTGGGCAAGGTGTATCAGTTACCCCAATTCAACAAATAACTGCTGTAAGTGCAATAATTAACGGTGGTATTTTATATAAACCATATATTGTTAAAAGTTTAAATGAGCCAGAAACAAATACAGTGATAAAGGAAAATAAGCCTAGCATAATAAGAAAAGTTATAAGTGAAGAAACAAGTGAAAAAGTTAGGTACGCACTTGAGAGTGTTGTTGCAAACGGGACTGGTAGGCCTGCTTATATTAGTAGTTATAGAGTTGGTGGTAAAACTGGAACAGCTCAAAAAGTAAAAGACGGAAAGTATATGGTTGGAAATTATATAGTTTCATTTATCGGATTTTTACCAGCTGATGATCCTGAAGTTATTGTTTACGTTGCTGTTGATAATGCAAAAGGTGTAACACAATATGGGGGAACTATTGCAGCTCCAATAGTGCGAAGTGTATTATTAGATTCTATTGATATTTTAGGAATAGAAAAAAGAGATGATGGATTACCAAAAAATTATAATTATTTAGACAGAAGATATGCAGAAGTTCCTAATGTTATAGGACTTGATGCCTCTGAAGCAGTAAAATTATTAAAAAGCTTTAAAGTCGAATTTAGTGGAAGCGGAAATAAGGTTACTTATCAAAGTCCAGCAGCTAATACTCAGATTTATGAAGGAGAGACAATAAGGCTACTTTTAAATGAATAGGAGTGATATGATGAATATAATAACTAAATCTAGTCTTGTAATGTTAACAACTTTTATTATATCTGTTATATTTGGTTTAATTTTAATCCCATTTTTACAAAAATTAAAAGCAGGGCAAAGGGTAAGTATTTATCTGGAAAGAACTCATACAAACAAAAATGGCACACCAACTATGGGAGGACTAATTTTTATAATTCCAACATTTCTAATAATTCTTATATTTTTGTATTTTAAAAAAATTGAATTCAATTATAATTTGTTAATAGTTTTGTTTACTTTTTTAAGTTATTCATTCATTGGATTTATTGATGACTTTTTAATAATAAAAAGAAAAAACAATAATGGATTAAAGGAAGGTACAAAACTTATCATGCAATTAGTAGTTGCAGTAATATTTTTCTACTTATTTATGATTGCTAATAACGAACCACTTTTGTGGGTTCATACACTAAATATAAAGATAAATATAGGTTGGTTATATGGAATATTTATATTGCTAGTATTAGTTTCTACATCTAATGCAGTCAATATAACAGATGGACTTGATGGGTTAGCAGGAGGACTATCATTAATAGCTTTCTTAACATTTGGTATAATAGCATGGGATACTGGATGGCTAGATGGATATGAAAGTATCGCTCTGTTTATCTTTTCTTTATCAGGAGCGTTATTAGGATTTCTATTGTATAACTCAAGTCCTGCTAAAATTTTTATGGGAGATACTGGATCACTAGCACTTGGGGCAACATTAGGTACAATTGCAATACTTACAAGACATGAAATATTATTAATTTTAATAGGATTTGTATTTGTGATAGAGACTCTTAGTTGTGTTATACAAAGAATATATTATAAGTTTACTAAAAAGAGAATTTTTCCTATGACACCTATTCACCACACTTTCGAAAAAATGGGTTGGAGTGAAAAGGATATCGTAAAATTATTTTGGGTAATTGGTCTTATATGTTCGTTATTGGCAATTGCATATGGAGTATGGTTATGAGAAAAAACAGTTTTGAAATTACGTTATTTATAGCAGTTTTGATAATAACTATATTTGGTCTTTTGATGATTTATTCGGCTTCATATATTTGGGCAGAATATAAATTTAATGATCCATATAAATTTGTTAAAAATCAAGGTATTTTCTTTCTATTGGGGACATTTATGATGATTTATATAAGTAAAATCAATTATAGAATATATTACAAAAAAGCCAATATTTTGCTTTTAGGTTGTGTTGTTTTATTAATATTAGTATTAGTACCGGGAATAGGAACTGTAAGAAACGGTAGCCGAAGTTGGTTTGGAATTGGTTCATTCGGAATTCAGCCTAGTGAATTTACTAAAATAGCTCTTATAATTTTCACATCTAAATATTTAACTAATAACGAAAAAGATATGAAACATATTAAAAAAGGTGTTTTACCAATATTAGTTATAACAATTTTAATATTTGGATTAATAATGCTTCAACCTGATTTTGGAACAGGTAGTATTATAATTATGTCAATAATCGGATTATTGTATATAGGAAATGTTGATTTTAAGTTTTTCTTTAAAATAGGACTAATAGGATTAATAGGTATTACTATATTAATAGTAATAGCGCCATATAGATTGGCTAGAATTTTATCGTTTTTAGATCCATGGAGTGATCCTTTAGGTAGTGGATTTCAAATAATTCAATCTTTATATGCTATTGGTCCAGGTGGGTTATTAGGATTTGGTTTTCTAAATTCTAGACAAAAGCATTTTTATCTTCCTGAACCTCAAACAGATTTTATATTTTCTATAATAAGTGAGGAATTTGGATTTTTAGGTGTTATTATTGTTGCAGGTTTATTTTTAACTATCATATATCAGGGGCTGAAAATTTCTAGAAATTGTAATGATTTATTTGGTAAATATTTGAGTTTTGGCATTATCTTCCAACTTGGCTTCCAAGCTGTTATGAACCTTATGGTAGTTGTTGGGTTAATACCAGTAACAGGTGTAACGCTTCCATTTCTATCATATGGGGGTAGTTCTTTGCTTGTTAGTATGGCTAGTATTGGAGTAGTCTTAAATATAAGTAGAAGTGTCAAATAGATATTAATATTTATCATAGTTTTAAAAATCATACAGCACTACAATAAAAGATATTCAGAAACATAATTTATGTTTCTTTTTTTTAAAAATAAAACATCCTAAATTTTAATATAAACGTTATTAAAAAAACAAATGAATATTTATTTAACATATAATATATGATATAATATAAAACAGATAGGATGATGTTATGAGAGTTTATAATACCCTTACAAAACAAATTGAAGATTTTATTCCTTATGATGATAAAGAAGTTAAAATGTATACATGTGGTCCAACCGTATATAACTACGCACATATAGGTAATTTAAGGACATATATATTTGAAGATGTACTTGAAAAAACTTTAAATTATATTGGATATAATGTTAAAAGGGTTATGAATATTACTGATGTTGGGCATCTGTCTAGTGATTCGGATACTGGCGAAGATAAGATGTTAAAAGGTGCCGAAAGAGAAAATAAAACAGTTTATGAAATAGCTGAATATTATACGAATGCTTTTTTTAAAGATACAAATAAACTAAATATAAAAAAGCCAGAAATAGTAGAAAAAGCTAGTGATCATATAAACCAATATATAGAAATAATCGAAAAACTTTTAGAAAAAAATATTGCTTATATATCAAACGGTAATGTTTATTTTGATATTTCCAAAACAAAAGATTATTATAAATTATCAGGGAAAAACAAAGATGAGCTTTTAATAGGAGCTAGAGAAGATGTTCAAGAGGATATATATAAAAAAAATCCAGCAGATTTTGTATTGTGGTTTACAGTCTCTAAATTTGAAAATCAAGCAATGAAATGGGATAGCCCATGGGGGGTAGGTTATCCAGGTTGGCATATTGAATGTTCTGGGATAGCTATAAAATACTTAGGGGAACAATTAGATATTCATTGTGGAGGAATAGATAATATATTTCCTCATCACACAAATGAAATAGCACAAAGTGAGTGTTATTTAGGTGATAAATGGTGTAAGTATTGGATGCATGGAGAACATTTGAATGATCAAACAGGTAAAATGAGTAAATCTAAAGGCGAATTTTTAACTTTATCACTTCTTGAGAAAAAAGGTTATAATCCGCTTGTGTATAGATTGTTTTGTTTACAATCCCATTACAGAAGACAGTTGGTTTTCTCGTATGAGGGGATGGATATAGCTAAAAATACATATAATAAACTTATAGGTAAAATTAAATTATTAAAGGATAATCCAGAAGGAGAAATACAACATGATCTTGCTAGCAATTTTAAAATCAAATTCAAAAAAACGATTGAAGATGATTTAAACACGTCAAGTAGTTTAACTGTACTATATGATGTTTTAAAAAGCGAATTAAATAATAAAACAAAACTATATTTAATAGAGGATTTTGATAAAGTTCTATCGTTAGACTTGATAGAACATAAAGAAATCGAAATTAGTGAAGAACAAAAAAAATATATAATGAAAAAAATTAGCGAGCGTAATGAGGCTAAAAAAAATAAAAATTTTGAATTGGCTGATAAAATAAGAGATGAGTTAAAACAAAATGGCATAATAATTAAAGATACAAGGGAAGGAACAGAGTATAATATAATTAAGGAGGTATAAATATGTTATATGGTTATGAAAATGTATTTACAATATTGTTAATGTTTTTGGCAATTATAATTGTTACATACGCACAAGCAAAAGTAACAGGTTCTTATAGAAAATATAAAAATATAAAAAATACTAAAAATATATCTGGTTTTGAGGTGGCAAGAAAAATTTTAGATGCAAATGGTCTTTCTGATATACACATAGTCGAAACAAGAGGAGAATTGACAGATCATTACGATCCGTCTAGAAAAGTAATAAGATTATCTAAAGATATATTTCATGGTACTTCTATTGCTGCTGCCTCAGTAGCTGCACATGAGGTTGGACATGCAATTCAAGATAAAGACAATTATGGATATATGAAAATTAGAGCCAAATTAGTTCCAGTTGTTAATCTAATTACGTATATAGGATATATAGTTATATTTATATCAGCATTATTTGGATCAGGTTTAGTTGGTGGAGTAGAAATTGGTATAGGCATTATATTAGCGACATTAATTTTTCAAATTGTAACATTACCAGTTGAATTTGATGCATCGAAAAGAGCTAAACAAGAACTAATCAAATTAGATATTTTAGCAGATGGCGAAGTTGTAGGTGTTAAAGGTATGTTAGATGCTGCCGCACTGACGTATGTTGCAAGTGTTGTATCAACTTTACTAAGCTTACTTCGCCTTGTTATTATGGCAAGAGAAAGGGATTAAGGAATTATAATTCCTTTTTAATTGATTTAATATAATAAAAATAATATAATGTTTGTGGTGAGATTATGAACGGAATTTTATTAGTTAATAAGGAAGCAGGTTATACTAGCAGAGATGTGGTAAATATTGTTTCTAAAATAATTAAAAATAAGACAGTTGGTCACACAGGAACACTAGATCCAATAGCAACTGGAGTTTTAGTTTTGTGTATAGGCGATGCAACAAAATTAGTAGAACTAATAACAGCATTTGACAAGGAATATATAGCAGAAATTATATTAGGAACTAAAACAGACACATTAGATACAACTGGAAAAATCCTTAAAGAAGTTGAAGTGAGTTTGTTAGATGAAGATATAATTAAAGCTGTCTTAAGTATGAAGGGTAAATATGAACAAGAAGTTCCTATATATTCGGCGGTTAAAGTAAATGGAAAAAAACTTTATGAATATGCTAGAAACGATGAACAGGTTAAACTTCCTAAAAGAACGGTAGAAATAAAAAATATAGAATTAGTTAGCCCTATTAAACGAGAAAATGGTAAAATAATATTTGAAATTAAATGTACAGTTACTAAGGGAACATATATAAGAAGTTTAATAAATGATATTGCTGAAAAACTTAACACAGTAGCATGCATGAAAAATTTAAAAAGAACAAAACAGGGAAAATACTTCATTGAAAACACATATTCTCTTGAAGAAATAGAAAATAGTAAATATAAATTGATAGATATACCAACAGCATTAAACGACAAACTAACTATTAAAGTAAATAAAGAATTAGAACAATGTATAAAAAATGGTAAAATATTAGATAATATATATTTAGAAGATGAGGTATTGTTTATAAATGAGCAGAATCACGTACTAGCCCTTTATAAAAAATATGAAAAAGATGAAACAAAAATAAAACCATGGAAAATGTTTAAACAAAAGTAAAAAATAAAATTATTTTGTTGCATAAAATTAATAAATAGTGTATATTATTAGTGTACTTATTCTTGGATTAAAGAGTCTCCGTACTTTTGTCTAGGTTTAAGCGAATAAATAGAAAAGGAGAATTATAATGGCTTTAAGTAAAGAAGTAAAATCAGAAATTGTAAAAAAATATGCTAGAAGTGAAGGTGACACAGGTTCAGCTGAAATACAAATTGCTATTTTAACTGAAGAAATTAAAACTTTAACAAATCACCTTAAAGAGCACAAACATGATTTTCATTCTAGAAGAGGACTTTTGAAAAAAGTAGGTCAAAGAAGAAACATGTTAAATTATTTATTTAAAACTGATGTTACTAGATATCGTGAAATTATAAAAAGTTTAGGACTTAGAAAATAATTAAAAAATAAAATGTAGGCACTCTTTTTTGAGTGTCTTTATTTATAAAGGGAGGAAAAACGATGCAAACGTTTGAATTAGAATTTAGAGGAAGAAAAATTATAGTAGAAAATGGAAGATTTGCTAAACAAGCGCATGGTTCAGTACTTGTGAGATATGGGGATACAGTAGTTCTTACAACATCTGTTGTAAGTGAAAATGCAAATTTATTATCTAGTTTTTTTCCACTTACAGTATTGTACCAAGAAAAATTATATTCTGTTGGTAAAATACCAGGTGGATTTATTAAAAGAGAGGGTAGACCTAGTGAAAATGCAACATTAGCAGCAAGAATGATTGATAGACCTTTAAGACCGTTATTTGATGAAAAATTTAGAAATGAAGTACAAGTTGTAAATACAATACTATCTGTTGATCAAGATAATAGCCCAGAAATTGCAGCTTTATTTGCTTCATCACTTGCAACCTGTATAAGTAAAATTCCTTTTAACGGGCCTGTTGCTGGGGTAAAAGTAGGAAGAGTAAATGGAGAATTCATAATTAATCCTACGTTGGAACAATCACAAAATTCTGATATAGATTTAACTGTTGCTGGAACAAAAGACGCTATCAACATGGTTGAGTCCAGTGCAAAAGAAGTTAGTGAAGAGATAATGCTTGAAGCACTAATGTTTGGTCATGAAGCGATTAAAGAATTAATAGAATTCCAAGAACAAATAATATCTGAAATTGGTGTTCCAAAAATGGAATATGAGGTTTTAGAAATAGATGATGAGTTGAAACAAGAAGTTGAAAAATTAGCAAAAGAACGCTTGGATGCAGCGTTAAGAATAAAAGATAAGCAAGAAAAATATACAACTATCAATCATATTAAAGAAGAAATTATTGAAAAATATAAAATAGAAAATGAAAATCTTAAAGATGAAAAACTTAAAGAATTATTAACGAAAATTAAGTTAATATTAGAAGAAGTTGAGTATACAATATTTAGACAAATAGTTGTCAAAGAACATACACGTACAGATGGTCGTGCAATGAATGAAATCAGACCGCTATCAACAGATATTGATCTGTTGCCGCGAACTCATGGATCTGCACTTTTCACAAGGGGTCAAACGCAAGCTTTATCAATAGTTACTTTAGGTGCTTTAGGAGAACATCAAATTTTAGATGGACTTGGAATTGAAGATGAAAAAAGATTTATGTTACATTATAACTTTCCGTCATTCTCTGTTGGTGAAACAGGACGATATGGAGCACCAGGTAGACGCGAAATTGGTCATGGTGCATTGGGCGAAAAAGCTTTATTACAAGTTATTCCTAGTGAAGAAGAGTTTCCGTATACTATAAGAGTTGTATCAGAGATACTTGAAAGTAATGGTTCATCTAGTCAAGCAAGTATATGTGCTGGATGTATGGCACTTATGGCAGCTGGTGTTCCTATTAAAGCACCTGTGGCTGGTATTGCTATGGGTCTAATTACAGATGGGGATGATTATACAATATTAACAGATATTCAAGGTCTTGAAGATCATTTAGGAGATATGGATTTTAAGGTTGCTGGAACAAAAGATGGAATTTGTGCATTGCAGATGGATATAAAAATAAAAGGAATTACAAAGCAAATATTAAAAGAAGCATTAGAACAAGCAAAAATTGCGCGTATGCAAATATTAGATGTAATCACTTCTCAAATTAGTGAACCTAGAAAAGAAGTAAGTGAATATGCGCCAAAAACCATGACATTTATGATTAATCCTAATAGAATAAAAGAAGTTATTGGTAAAGGTGGGGAAATGATTACTAAAATCATTTTAGAGGCTAGTAATGTAAAAAGCGTAACAGATGTTAATGCAGTAAAAGTTGATCTTGAAGATGATGGAAGAGTTATTATTTATCATTCTAATAAAAAAATTATAGAAACAACTGCTGAAATGATTAAATCTGTTGTTAGAGAAGTAGAAGACGGAAAAATATATACAGGAAAAGTAGTTAAAGTGGAGGATTTCGGTTGTTTTGTTGAATTGTGGCCAGGATGCGAAGGACTTGTACATGTTTCACACCTAGCAGAAGAACGAATTGAAAAACCAAGCGATATGGTAAAAGTAGGAGATGAAATAATCGTAAAATCTTTAGGTTATGATAAAAAAGGTAGACTTAATTTATCTAGAAAAGAAGCACTAAAATAGGATTAAGCCTATTTTTTTGTTATAATTTTAGTAGGTGATAAAATGTATAATATAGAATTGATAAAAACATTTGTAATAAAAAAACATGGAAATCAAAAACGAAAGCAAGGAAGTCCTTATTATCTTCATCCTTTTGCTGTAGCTGATATCTTAAAGCAAAACAATTTTCCACTAGAGTATCAAATTGTTGGTTATATGCATGATTTATTAGAAGATACAGACACTACAGAAGAAGAAATAATTAATTTAACAAATAAGGATATTTTAGAATGTATAAAACTCTTGACTAAAAAAGAAGGGTATATTATGGAAGAATATATTAATAATATAGCAAATAATGAGATGGCAAAGATTGTAAAAATAGTAGATAGACTACATAATTTATCAGAATTAAAATTTGCAAATATTGAATTTCAAAAAAAATATATTTCAGAAACAAACAAATATTTTATTCCTTTATCAAAAG
>DUWA01000064.1 GCA_012840755.1 Mycoplasmatota bacterium
ACTATTATTTTTTTACCAGGCATTAATCCTAAAACCTCAACTGCCATTTTAGAACCCACTGGATTTGAATTATATGAGTCATCAATTATATTTAAAGTTCCAATTTTTTTAAGCTCTAATCTATGTTCTACTGATGTTACTTTTTTAACACCCAATATAAGTTCATCAATACTAATTCCTAGTTCATACCCAAGTGCAATTCCAGCTAAAATGTTATATATATTAGCCGTACCAAGTAATCTTGTGGTAAAAGTATATCTCTTATCATCATTTTTAAATTTACAATCAAAACTCATTCCTTTGTTGGACATCGTAATATTTTCTGCAATTACATCCGCATCTTTGTTTTCTATCCCAATCCAGATAATTTTACAGTCATTTTTAAATTTATATGAAACTTGGTATTCATCATCTTTATTTAGTATAGCAACACCATCACTAGGAAGTGATTCAATTAATTCAAATTTTCCCTTTTGAATATTTTCACGACTTCCGAATGATTCTAAATGTGCTGTTCCTATTTTTGTTAATATTCCGTATTTAGGTTTAACAAGATTACAAAGTTCTTTAATATCTCCTTTTGCACTTGCACCCATTTCAGCTATGAAAATGTCACTAAATTTATCTAAATAATTATTTATAGTATTTATAAGTCCATATGTTGTATTAAAATTTTTAGGTGTTGGAAATGCATTATATTTTATATTCAAAATATCACTTAAAATATTTTTGCTACTCGTTTTCCCATAACTACCAGTTATTCCTATAACTTCTAAATTATTCATATTTTTAAGTCTTTTTACAGCTTGTCTTTTATAATAATAAAATACTTGTTTTTCAATTGGTTTATTAATAATATTTGCACAAAATACTACAAAATAATTAAAATATATTAAAAGACCAATTGTAACTAAATATCCTATAGTATAATCTGTATTAAAAGTAAAATATATATAACTAAATACAAATCCATATATAATTGATAATGTTATACTTAATCTTTTAATTCTTGCAGTAACAACTAAAGGTTTTTTCTTTTGTTCGTTTTTTACTTCTCTTAAAAATAAATAACTACTTATAATATAAAAAAATGAGTATAAAATTATAAGTGCCTTATTATTTAAAAATAATTTAAATATAAAAAGTATAAGTATTAATAAATCATAGTGTAAAAACACTTTTTTTCGATTATGAAATATCCATTTTAGATATCTATTGTCTTCATTATACCAATTTTGTTGTAACATATGAAAAGATTTTTTAGTTTTGAAAATTAAATAAATAAATGTCGAGAACGAACATAGTAGGAATAAATTATTCATAATTACCTCCTGTAAACAGATTATTTATAATATTAACTGTTTGATCTAATCTTTCAAGATAGGCATAATGTGTACATCCTTGGAACTCAATTACAGCTGAATCTTTAATTAAATTCTCAAGTTCATATGCCCTATTTAGTGAAACTTCACTATCATTTGTCCCCCATATTAAAATTGTTGGAACATTAATTTTTTTAGCATCTTCAATGACATTTAAATTGACATGTTCAACCAATATCTTTCTCATTGTTTCTGATGCATTTCTATAATCACTTGAACCAATGTGTTTTTTAGCTATATTTTCTAGTTTATTTAATATTGGAACTTTTTTTAATTTTTTTAACACTTTGGTTTTTAGTGATAATTTTTCTATTTCTTTACAAAATGGACTTGCCAATAAAACTAGTTTTTCAACATCATATTTACTAGAATATACTATACTTATTTTACCTCCAAAAGAGTGTCCCACTAAATTTGGTTTTTTAATATTAAGTTCTTCCAATAATTCTTTTAATATATCTACATAATCATATATACTTAAAACTTCTTTAGGTTCACTACTACCGCCAAAACCAGGCAAATCTATAATTGTAATTTTAAATTTATTTTTTAATCTATCTCCAATTGGTCTCATCATATCAATATTTTGTCCCCAACCATGTAATAAAACGACATCATCACCAGATTTATTACCATAGGTTATATGATTTATATTGATACCTTTTATTTTTTTATACATCTAATCACCACATATATTATACCATTA
>DUWA01000065.1 GCA_012840755.1 Mycoplasmatota bacterium
ACTATACAACTAATAATAAAGAAAAACAGAAAGAACTTTTTATAAAATTAATTAAAATAGCTAAAATAAATAATAAAACGATAGTTATTCATAGTCGTGATGCTATTGAAGATACATATAATATAATAAAGCAGTTCCATGAACAAAAAACTAAATTTGTTATGCATTGCTACAGTTCAAGTTTAGAAATTGCAAAAAAATTAGTAAAAATGAATGTTAAATTAGGAATAGGTGGAGTTATAACTTTTAAAAATGCTAAAAAACTAACAGAGGTAGTGGAAAATATTGATATTGAACATTTAATATTAGAAACGGATAGTCCATATCTAGCTCCGGAGCCGTTTCGAGGAACTATTAATGAACCAAAGAATGTATATTATGTTGCAAAAAAAATAAGTGAATTAAAAAATATGAGTGTTGATGATGTTATAAAAATAACAACAGCCAATGCTATAGCTCAATTTGACTTAGATATTATAATATGATAAAATTAGTACGTATTTGAAAAAATATGAGGTGAATTATAATGAATATATACTTACTTCAGTTAGTAGGTAAATGGGCAAGTTTTATTGTTGTAACATTTATTTCTTTGTTCAGTAATGGATACGCTAATTTAAAAGAAGTAATAACAATTAACAACGATAATCTTACTAAAAATATGAATGTTGTAAATAGAATAATTGATCATGAAACAGAAATTGTTTATAATAGTAAATTACCTTCAAATATTAAAAGAGTAATAACAGAAGGGGTTGATGGAATTATAACAGATTCAGAGGAACCAGTTATAATTAGAGAACCAATTACGGAAGTTATTGAACAAGGAACTGGAAAAGCTGGTCAATATAAAGGAATTTTAACAGGATATGGTCCAGATTGTGATTCGTGCGATGGTAAAGGAATTGTAGCCTGTCGCTCAAAATCTAAAAAGGCATACAACCTAATAACTGATGGAATATATTATAGTGATGATACTTATGGCAAAGTAAGAATACTTGCTGCTGATTTATCTGAATTTCCTTGTGGAACTATAGTATATGTAGATAATGGAAGACTTGAACCTTTTTATGGAGTTATATTAGATACTGGTATTGATATGAGAAAAGCGTATAGGAATGGTATCATTCATATGGATTTAGCTTATTCTACAGAAACAGATCAAGCAGTATATAAAGCAACAAACAAGTCTGGAAATGTAGTTTTTAATGTTCAAAGATGGGGATGGTAATACATCCTTTTTTATTGAAAAAATAATATAACTTATGTATAATTAGAATGGATGTGATTATATGGAATATTCTCCCCAAAAAATAAATGAAATAATTAATAAAAACAACTTCAAATTTAAAAAAAAGTATGGACAAAATTTTATCATAGATGAAAACATTATTAATTCTATAATAAATAAATCAAATATAAATAAAGATACAATGATAATTGAGATAGGACCTGGAGCAGGATCTTTAACAAATAAGCTGTGTAAGGTGGCTAAAAATGTTTTATGTTATGAAATTGATGATACGTTAAAACCCATCCTAGATGATTTGAAAAAAACAAATGATAATTTAGAAATTATATATAAGGATTTTTTAAAAGCTGATATTGAAAATGATATAAAAAAATATATATTTAAAGATATTTATGTAATTGCTAATCTTCCTTATTATATAACAACCCCCATTATTATTAAAATTATAGAAGAAAACATATCAGTATCGAAAATTGTAGTAATGGTACAAAAAGAGGTTGGAGATAGATTTAAAGCAAAGCCGGGAACCAAAGATTATGGATCTTTATCTGTTTATTTAAACTATTATTATGATATAAAGAAAGTGTTAGATGTAAGTAGAAATGTTTTCATTCCTAAGCCAAATGTTGACAGTATTGTTGTTTCCTTCGAAAAGAAAAATAATAATTATGAATTAAATAATAAAGAATTATTTTTTAAGTTAGTGAGAGACAGTTTCACTCAAAAGCGAAAAACATTAAAGAATAATTTAAAATCATATAATCTTGAAAAAATAAGTAATGTTTTAGAAAGATATGGTTATGATTTATCTGTAAGGGCAGAAGAATTGTCAATAGAAATATTTGTTGATATAGCGAATAACTTATAAGACATAATATGACATTATAATTCCTTTAAAAGAGTTATAATGTTTTTTGGTGATATAATGATTCATATTTTAAACAGTATTCTTTGGGCAATAGCGACTGTTTTAATTTTATTTTCAGGATTTTATTTTACATTCAATTTAAAGTTTGTTCAATTCAGATTTAAAGAGATGTTTAATAATTTATTTAATTATCAAGGTAAAAAAAAGGGAATTACTCCTATTCAAAGTTTTATGATGACTTTAGCATCAAGAATTGGAGTTGGAAGTATAGCTGGTGTTGCTTTTTCCATATATATAGGAGGAGTTGGAAGTATATTTTGGATGTGGATAACAGCCTTTCTTTTAGCAAGTAATACTTTTGCTGAAACAGTTTTAGGAATTGTTTATCGAACACGAGAATCTGATGGGATATATAGAGGTGGTCCGTCATATTATATGAGAAAAGGACTCAATATGCCTGTTTTAGGAGGTATATATGCAATTATAATTTTATTTAGTTATGTTGGGGGATTTGTAAGTATTCAATCTAATACAATAACGAAATCATTAAGTGTTATAAGCGATATTAAACCAATATATATAGGCTTTATAATTAGTATAATTACAGCTTTTGTTATTTATGGTGGTGTAAAAAGTATTGTAAAAGTTACAGAAAAAATTGTTCCGATAATGAGTATATTTTATATAGGTATAGCTTTTTTTGTAATGGTAAACAATATAAAACTGATTCCAGGAATATTTTTATTAATAATAAAAGGCGCTTTTAATTTTAAATCAGCGACAGCAGGCGTTATTACGCCTTTTATAATAGGTATACAAAGAGGAATATTTTCAAACGAAGCAGGTCTAGGTACAGGTAGTATAACGTCCTCCACATCGTCTACAGATTCTTCCCCCACACAAGGTTATATACAGATAATAGGAATATATGTAACTACCTTATTAATTTGCACATCAACAGTTATTATTGTACTAACCAGTCCATATCAGTCATTAAACTATAGCGATTTAAACGGAATTGAGATTGCACAATTCGCATTTAATTATCATTTAGGAAGTATAGGTGGTATAATGATTTTTATTGCAATTTTATTTTTTTCATTTGTAACAATTTTAACAGGTTATTACGATGGCGAATCTTCTTTAAAATATTTTTTCAATAATAAAAAAATAAAACCTATATATATTTATATGTTAAAAATTGTGTCAATATTGGTACTATTCGCCGGTTGTATTACCCCGTCAACTATAATATGGGAATTTGTTGATATGCTAGTTGCACTTTTAGCAATAACAAATATATATGCACTATTAAGCTTAAGAAAAGTGGTAAAATATGAACTCGACTATTATAATCTCAAAAAAAGTGGTAAAATGTAGTAAGAAAAGTGGTGTATTATGGAATTGTATAGTTGGAATTTTATGAAAGAAAAAATAGATTTAAATATAATTAACGATATAATGGAAACAATTATAAAAGAATACAAAAATAAAGTATGTTATCCTGCTTTTGATAATATATTTAATTGTTTTAAATATACCAATTATGATGATTTAAAAGTTGTTATTATTGGTCAAGACCCATATCATGGTGAAAATGAGGCACACGGACTTTCTTTTTCTGTTTTAGAACATTGTAAAACCCCTCCATCATTAAGAAATATATTTTTAGAATTGCATAATGATTTAGGAATAGATAGAAAAAATAATAATTTAGAAGATTGGGCTAAACAAGGAGTTTTACTATTAAATGCGATAATGACAGTAGAGAAAGATAAACCACTATCTCATAAAAATATTGGTTGGGAGAATTTTACAGATAAAATAATAGAATTAATCTCTCTTTCTGATAAACCACTTGTATTTATATTATGGGGTAATTATGCTAAAAGTAAAAAAAGACTAATTACAAATAAAAAACATTTAATTATAGAGAGTGCACATCCGTCTTTTTTTTCAGCAAATAGAGGCTTTTTTGGAAGTAAACCCTTTTCTAAAGCAAATGATTTTTTAAAACAAAATAATATTAAAGAAATAGAATGGTCTGATAAAAATGGAAAAAGTATATAATTATTTATTAAACGAATTACCTATAAAATATGGTGATTCAGTAGTTGTGGCAGTATCGGGAGGTCCTGATTCTATGGTACTTCTTGACTTATTATTAAGAATTAAGAAAAATATAGATATAGAAATTATTTGTGCACATGTTAATCATAATATTAGAAAAGAAAGTAATAAAGAGGCCGTTTTTGTTGAAAATTATTGTGTACAAAATAATGTTATATTCGAATCGACAGTATTAAAAGAATACGGTGATGATAATTTTCACAATGAAGCCAGAAATAAAAGATATTCTTTTTTTACAGAAATAGTTAAAAAATATAACTCAAAGTATTTATTTACAGCCCATCATGGCGATGATTTAATCGAAACAATTTTAATGAGAATAGTAAGGGGATCATCTTTAAGGGGATATAGCGGTTTTTCAAAGGTAATAAATATGGAAAATTATAAAATAATACGCCCTTTAATAACAGTCACAAAGGAACAAATCTTATCTTATTTAAAGAATAATAAGATAAAATACGTTAGTGACAGTTCAAATAAAAAAGATGTATATACAAGAAATAGATTTAGAAGATATATAGTGCCACAATTTAAAAAAGAAGATACGAATGTGCATAACAAGTTTTACAAATTTAGTAGGACTTTGTTAGAATGCAATGAATATATTGATAAGATCGTAAAAGAAAAAATTAATGGTATATATTCAAGTGGAATTATAAATATTGAAAATTTTAAAAAGGAAGAGAAATTAATTCAAAACAAGGTTATATATAATATATTTGAAAAGATATATCAAGACGACTTAATACTTATAAATGACTTACATGTAGAACTAATAATGGATTTGATAAATTCAGTAAAACCTAATCTTACAATATATTTACCAAATAATATAAAAGCGATAAAAGAATATAACAATATTACATTTATAAAAGAAGAAAACACTGAAGATGATTATGAAATAGAATTAATTAATTATGTGAGTTTATCTAACAATCGTGAAATTAAAATAATTAAAGAAAGTGATAAAACAAGCAATAATGTATGTAGATTGTCAAGCAAAGAAATAAAATTACCACTTCATGTTAGAAATCGCAGAGATGGTGATAAAATATATTTAAAAGGTATGATAGGAAGTAAAAAAATTAAAGATATTTTTATTGATTCTAAAATACCTTTAAAAGAAAGAAATAAATGGCCAATTGTTGTAGATTCAAATGGAGAAATTATTTGGATTCCAGGAATTAAAAAATCCAAATACGATAAGAAAAAAGATGATTTCTATGATATAATTATAGAGTATTACTAGGAAGGGAGAAATATATGAATAAAAAAGTAGTAAAAAAGACGATAATACCATATGTTGTATTAGCAATATTAATATTCGGTATTATTTATATGTATGATACGTTTAATAGAAAAATTCATTATGTTACATATGATGAATTTAATAAGTTTTTAATAGAGGAAAAGATCAAAGAAGTTGTTATTGTTCCAAAAAGTAACAATAGTGTTTATGAAATTAGAGGTACTTTAGAAGGATATAAAGAAAACGAATTTTTTCTTTTAAGGTTGCCTTATTCTGGTGATGTTATTGCAAATTTCATAGAAAATCAAAATGAATATGGTTTTAAATTAGATACTGCTAACGACCCAGGAACAAGTATATTTATACTATTTATTGTTAATGTTTTGCCATTTATACTTTTTATTGTGATAGCTGTAATATTTATTGGAAAACAAATGGGTTCTGCTAATAAGTCAATGGACTTTGGAAAAAGTAGAGCAAGACTTAATCAAGATAATAATAAAATTACTTTTAAACAAGTTGCAGGTCTTACAGAGGAAAAAGAAGAAGTTGCAGAATTAATAGACTTTTTAAAAAATCCTAAAAAATTTCAGAAATTAGGAGCAAGAATACCTAAAGGTGTATTATTAGTAGGTCCGCCAGGGACAGGGAAAACCTTACTAGCTAAAGCAGTGGCTGGAGAAGCTAATGTACCATTTTTCTATATAAGTGGATCTGAATTTGTTGAACTATTTGTAGGTGTTGGAGCGAGTAGAGTTAGAGATATGTTTAAACAAGCTAAACACAACGCACCATGCTTAATATTTATAGATGAGATTGATGCAGTAGGACGACAAAGAGGAACTGGTTTAGGTGGTGGACATGATGAACGTGAACAAACATTGAATCAATTACTAACAGAGATGGATGGTTTTGGTGCTAATGAAGGAATAATTATAATTGCTGCTACAAATAGACCAGATGTATTAGATCCAGCATTATTAAGACCAGGAAGATTCGATAGACAAGTAACAGTAAATCTACCAGATGTTGTGGGAAGAGAAGAAATATTAGAAGTCCATGCAAAAGGGAAAATTTTTGCAGAAGGTGTTAAATTATCTAATATTGCAAAAAGAACTGTGGGTTTTAGTGGAGCAGACTTAGAAAACTTATTAAATGAATCAGCTTTACTAGCTGTTAGAAGAGGGAAGAATGCTATAACAATGAGTGAAATAGATGAAGCACATGATAGAGTATTAATGGGGCCTGCAAAAAGGACTCATAAATATACTAACCATGAGAAAAAGGTTGTAGCATATCACGAAGCAGGACACGCAGTTGTTGGGATAAAGTTAGATGGTGCTAATGATGTACAAAAAATTACTATTATTCCACGTGGTAATGCTGGTGGATATAATTTAATGTTACCTAAAGAGGAGACATATCTTTCTACTAAAAAACAATTACTTGAAACAATTAGTGGTCTTTTAGCTGGTCGTGTGTCTGAAGAGTTAGTATTTAAAGAAATAACAACAGGTGCTCATAATGATTTTGAAAAAGCTACTAAAATTGCAAGAGCAATGGTTACTGAGTATGGGATGAGTAGTCTTGGCCCAGTTCAATTTGAACATCAGGAATCAAGTATATTTTTAGGAAGAGACTATAATAAAAGTAGGAATTTTTCAAGTCAGGTGGCATATGAAATAGATGAAGAAGTAAGAAAAATAATTAAAGAACAATATGAAGTTACTAAAAAAATAATAAGTGAAAATATTGATCTTTTAAACCTTATAGCTGAAACGCTATTAGAACATGAAACAATTACTAAAGAACAAATTGATCATTTAGTAGAACATGGAACATTACCAACAACAGAGGAAAACAGCAAAGATTATAATTCTATGACTTTAGAAGAATTAAAAAAGTCGGCTAAAGAAAGAGGAATTAAAGGTTATACTAAGATGAACAAAGAAGAATTAAAAGAGAAATTGAAAAACTAGTTAAGACTAGTTTTTAATTTTTATAATGATAGATTTATGAACATATTTATGATAAAATAGTACATAGAAATAGAAATGGTGATGTATATGGGAAAAATTATTTCTTTAGTAAATCAAAAAGGTGGTGTTGGAAAAACTACCACTAGTATAAATTTGGCAGCATCGTTAGGTGCACTTAGAAAACGAGTTCTTTTAATAGATTTAGACCCTCAAGGTAATTCGACAACAGGGGTAGGAATTGATAAAAGCGAAATAAAAAAAAGTATTTATGATTTATTAATTGATAATGCGGATGTTAAAGAAGTAATAGTTCAAACTAATTTTAAGAACCTATATATTATTCCTGCTGTAATTAATTTAGCGGGTGTAGATATTGAATTAATGGAAAGAAGTAGAGTTGAAACTGGCTTTTCTAAGGGTGGACAGTTAAAAAGAAAACTAGACTCAATAAAATCTGTATTTGATTATATAATTATTGATTGTCCTCCAAGTTTAGGAATACTTACAACAAATGCTTTAACAGCAAGTGATTCAGTTATTATACCTGTTCAATGTGAATTTTTCGCTCTTGAAGGGATAATGCAATTACTAAATACAATAATGTTAGCTCAAAAAAATCTTAATCCTAAATTAGATATTGAGGGAGTGCTATTAACAATGTTGGATAATAGAACAAATTTAGGATTAGAAGTTGTAGAAGATATTAAAAGTTATTTTAAAGAACGTGTATATGATACGATAATTCCAAGGCTAGTGCGTTTATCGGAAGCGCCAAGTCATGGGAAACCAATTATTGCTTATGATCCACAAAGTAGAGGAACAGAAGCTTATATTAATCTAGCTAAGGAGGTTATTGAAAGAAATGGAAAATAAAAAGCGAGCTTTAGGAAGAGGCCTAGAACAACTGTTTAATAGCGACAATTTAGATTTAGAGACTATTGAAAAACAAATTTATGAAACTGCCAGTAAGGAAGAAATAGTTGATATAAATATAAATGACTTAAGACCTAATCCCTATCAACCAAGAAAAATTTTTAGTGAAGAGGCATTACAAGAATTAGCTAGTTCAATAAAAGAACATGGAGTTTTCCAACCAATAATAGTTAAAAAAAGTATTAAAGGGTATGAGATAATAGCCGGAGAAAGAAGGGTTAGAGCAAGTAAATTGGCAGGAAAAGAAACAATACCTGCAATAATAAGGGATTTTTCAGATGAAGCTATGATTGAAATAGCTCTTCTTGAAAATCTTCAAAGAGAAAATTTAAATGTAATAGAGGAAGCTTTAGCATATAAAAATATGATTGAAAAATTAGG
Source organism: Mycoplasmatota bacterium (assembly GCA_012840755.1). Taxonomy (GTDB): domain Bacteria; phylum Bacillota_I; class Bacilli_A; order RF39; family UBA660; genus DUWA01. The sequence continues at coordinate 8,793 of DUWA01000065.1, forward strand.
TCTTACACAAGAACAGTTAAGTGCAAGAGTTGGGAAAAGCAGAAGCCATATAACTAATATTATTGGTCTATTGCGTCTTCCGTTTGATGTTCAAAGATATGTAATAAATGGTGAAATCTCAATGGGTCATGCTAGAGTTTTAAGTAAACTTGAAAATCAAGAACAAATTGCTAAAATGGCTAGACAGATTATTGATAATAATCTACCAGTAAGAGAAGTTGAGAATTTAGCATCATCGGATGAATTTCAAAGAATTAACAAAGTTACAAAAAAGGAAAAAGAATCTAATAATGAATACAAATATGTAGAAGATTTATTAAGAGAGAAATTAGACACAAAAATTAAAATTAAAGATAAGAAAATATTAATTTCATTTAATAATGTTGCCGATTTAAATAGAATTTTAGAAATAATAAATGTTAAGGAGTAAATATGCAAAGATTACTAATAAAAGAAGTTATTGGACCAATAATAATAACTGTAGTTTCTATCGTTTTATATAATCTAATAAAAAAAATATTGTTAAAAGTTTTTTCTGTTAAGTTTTCTAAAATTGATTTAAAGAGACAAAAAACATTACAAAGTATTTTCTTAAATGTAATAAAATATTTTATTTTTATAGTATCTCTTTTCATGATATTAGATATATATGGGGTAGATACTAAAACACTTCTTGCTTCATTAGGAGTTGTCGGATTGGCGGTTAGTTTATCTCTTCAAGATTTATTAAAGGACATAATTTCTGGAATGGCTATAATTGTAGAAAGTCAATATCAAGTTGGGGATATAGTAACGATAGGCAATTTTAAAGGAGAAGTAATCGAACTTGGAATGAAAACAACTAAACTAAAGTCATATGGTGGTGAGGTGAAGATAATTTCTAATAGAAATATAACAGAAGTTATTAATCACAATTTAAAGCACAGTATGGCAATTTTAGAAATATCTATGTCATCAAAAGTTGATATTGAAAGTATGCAACAAAAATTAGAAGAAATTTCCCAATACCTAAATACAAAGATAAAAAACTTGAAAAATAATATAAAAGTTTTAGGTGTAGATAAAATTGATGAATCTAAAGTTTATTATAGAGTTGTTGCTGAAACACAACCATTAAAGAATACAGAAGTTCAAAGGAATTTAATTAAAGAGTTCAAAAAAGAGTTAGACACGAGGGGGATAATTAACGAAAATAATCAAGTGGTGATAAAAAGTGAATAATAAAGAATATAAACTAGGTAGTATTGTTATTATGAAAAAACCACATCCGTGTGGAACAAATGAATGGGAAATAATAAGAACTGGTGCCGATATTAAAATAAAGTGTAATAACTGCAATAGAATTATAATGATACCTAGAATAGATTTTAATAAGAAACTGAAGAAAGTAATAAGTTTTTAGGAGGATAATGTGAATAAAGAAGACAAGAAAATACATATAGGGCCAAATTTTATTCTTATTGGAATGATTTTCATAGTTGCAATAATGAGTTTTATACTATCAAAATTTGGTATTGGTGGACAAAAAACAATTATATATAATGAAAATTTGGAAACAGTATTGATTACTGTTAATAATATATTTTCAATAGAAGGAATAAAGTACTTTTTAGGAACTATTATGACCAATTTCAAGTTCCATAGTATGCTGATAAACATAATTGTAATTTTATTTGGTTTTTCTATATGTGAAGTATCAGGTTTTTTCAAACATATTTTTTTACCTCTAAAAAAAAGAAAAAACTATACAATAACACTTATATTAATCATTATGTGTCTTGTAACAGGTTTTTTAGGAGAATATGCATATATAATAATGTTACCATTCTCAGCTATTTTATATAAATATACAAATAGAAGTCCGATATTAGGATTAATTACTGCGTTCATAGCAATCACGATGTCACAAACATTTACTTTTATATATGATTATAATACATATCTTTTAGGTAATCTAACGCAATTATCAGCAACTGTAAATGTCGATAAGAATTTTAAATATTCATTTCTATCATCAATATATATTAATATATCGATGACTATTGTATTTGTATTTTTGGCGGCATATATTATAGAGTCTTTTTATAAAAACAAATATAAAAAAATTATATTTGAAGACAATAAGAACATTAGCTCTAAAGGAATAATTATATCATTAATTGTCTTAGTAATTTTTATTGCTGGATTTGTATATATAATGCTACCTAATAATTCAAATTTTATATTAGATAATACCCAAGAACATCAAATAGCAAAGCTATTTTCTAGTTCATCTATATTTAATCAATCTTTAATATTTTTGATTAGTTTAGTAATGTCAATATGTGGTATTATATATGGGTTGATTTCTAAAAATATTAAAAATACATATGAAATATATGTATCGCTAACGAGTTATTTTGATAAACTAAGTAGTTTATTCTTATTGACTTTTTTATCATCAATATTAGTATCAATTTTAACTTGGACAAATATAGGTGAAGTAGTTTCAATTAATTTAGTAAATTTATTATCTATAATTGATTTTTCTGGAATATCATTAATAGTTATATTTTTCATTTTTGTAATATTTATGACAGTGCTGATTCCTGATTCTGTAAGTAAGTGGATGTTGATTTCGCCAATAATTATTCCGCTATTTATGAAATCAAATATAACACCAGAATATACACAAATACTATTTAAAGTATCCGATGGAATTGGAAAAACAATAACACCTGTATTTACATATTTTTTATTGCTCGTAGCATTTATGGAAAAGTATAAACCAAACGATGATGAGCCAATAACAATTTTTGGAACATATAGGATGATGATAAAACCTATTTTATCTCTTGCTGCAATTATTATATTTATAATTATAGGTTGGTTTATTATCGGAATTCCAATAGGTTTAAACGTTTTCCCAACATTATAATA
>DUWA01000066.1 GCA_012840755.1 Mycoplasmatota bacterium
ATTATATAGAGGTGATAATAAATGGATTGTGTTTTTTGTAAAATAATAAAAGGAGATATTCCGTGTTATTCATTGTATGAAGATGATTTTATTAAATGCTTCTTAGATATTTTTCCAGATTCTAACGGTCATATGTTAATTATTCCTAAAAAACATTTTACTAATCTTGACGATATTGATCCTGAAACTTTAATTCATATAATGAATTGTGCTAAAGAATTTAAAAAAGTTTTAGAAAAAAAATTAAATATTGATGGTTTAACTTTAATACAAAATAACGGTGAGGTTCAAGACGTAAAGCATTATCATTTACATTTAAAACCATATTATAAAGAAAAAAAGACAACAATAGATGTAGAAACAATATTTCAAATATTAACAAAATAAAAAGGATCTAAGTCCTTTTTTTTTATCTTAATGTTGGATAACTAGAACCACTAGAATACCAAGTGTTCACAAAGTTAAAACCAGTAAAATTTCCTGATGTATACATTTGGGTTGTTGTTAGTCCTGTTCCATAATTGGCAGTTGTTTTTCCAGCAATTGTTGAATTCCAATATACATATGATATATTTCCTGAATTATTATAACCTAAAGCAGGTCCTAATTTGGAGTTGCTTGAACCTGTTATTCTCCCAACTGAATATACTCTAGATATTGTTCCGCTATTATTTCCTACTAGTCCTCCTATATTTTCACCTACTGAAAGAGTTACTACTACGTTTCCTAAAGCATATGAATCCGTAATACTTCCCTTGTTTTCACCTACTAATCCTCCTATATTTATAGTATAAGGTGATCCATTATATGTAGATTTCACTTCTCCTGAGGCATATGATTTAGTTATGGTTGCTATATTGCTTCCTACTAATCCTCCTATATTTTTACCTGTTGATAAAACATTTCCTGTTGAATAACAATTTGTTATTGTTGAAGAGCTATTAATAATCGTCCCTACTAATCCTCCTACATTATCAGCAAAAGAACCACTTGCTGATATATTTCCAGTATTATAACTATTATTTATTACCAATTTAAATGCCGCTCTTCCTACTAATCCTCCTACAGATGCATAACCTGTTACTGATCCAGTATTATAACTATTTGATATTGTTACATTATAAGCACTTGCAACTAGACCTCCGACATAATGACTACTATCTGAAGTTATTGTTGCGCTATTACTACTTCCTGTTATATTAACAGTTCCTGAAACAACTACACTGCCATTCAATCCGCTTCCACCTGTATCTGTAGCAGAATATCCTGGTTCTGTATACATTTCACCTTTTTCAACACTTATTGTAGCACTTCCAGTTAAAGTTAATGTTGGCGCTATTGTATCTATTTGACTAACTGTATATGATGAAGCAGTTTTATAATTTACACCATCATATACTCGTGCTATTACACTTCCATTTGAGGTAAATGTTATATCTTTTGTTATTCCCGATTCAACAGTTACCCAAGTTGTACCACTGTCTATACTATATTCATATACAAAGCCTGTTTGTCTTTCTGGGTATGTAATTGTTACTATTTTCTTCGTTTGCCAGCCTGTTTTATCTATACTATAAGTTGGACTTGCTATTTCTTCTGTTGTTATCTCTTTTTCTACTACATTTGATATTATTCCATTATTGTTTTCTACTTTTATATATACTTTATATGTTTTTCCATTTTCTAACCCTTTTATTTCTATAGTTGAACTTGGGCTTACTTTATAATTTATTCCATCTAAACTATAATAATATTGTTTGATTCCTGATTCAGAATCTTTCGCACCTACTACTATTTTTATCGAATTTGATGTTGCTGAAAATAGTGAAATCACTATATCTATTGGTGCTGTTTCATCTAGTAATATACAACTTCCTTTTACTATCTTTATATCATTTTTAACTCCCTTGGCACAATATACTCCATCCGATAAATCTACTATCTCTAATTCATTTTTATCATTTTTTATTATTTTACCACTAATGAAGTTATTGTTTTCTAACTCTAATTCTGATACTCCAAGTCCATCTTTGGGTATTGTTAAAAAATTATTTTTGGCCTGATATAATTCTGCGTCCTTAAAAACATTTAAACTACTATTTTTATATGCTTCCCTTCTTGTTTTTTCGATAACATTTAAAACTATTGGTGTCGATATTAGTGCAATTACTGCAAGTATTATTATTACTGCTATTAGTTCTATTAGTGTAAATGCTTTTTTCATATATTCTCCTCTAACTATTCTCAAATATTAATCTGCTACCCTAATATAAAAATTATACCACAATCCTTGTTAATTGAAAACAGTTAATCAAATATTTAAGATTGATTATTGTGTGTAATGTTACAATTGATGTGAGACCTATTGGGTATACAAAAAGCGATTTGTATCTTAAAATGTTAATTGAACAAAAAAACAATTAAGAAAGGAATCAAATCGCTATGACAAGTATATCACATACAC